>JABAZK010000094.1 GCA_018608485.1 Flavobacteriaceae bacterium
ATGCTATCATATCTTAAAGTATATTTACGGTACAAAAATATAAAAACTAAGTATGTTAGCCAATTTTTTTGGGAAATCAAATCCAGTTAATTTTATTGTTGTTTTTTTTGTCTTTTTAGGATATTATATAGCTAATTTTTTTATTGTCAATCCCATTCAATTTTTTGACATAAACGTAATATTAAATCAACTATTGACTGTAATATTGTTTTTATTTTTATTCTTATTCTATAATTTTATTTTAATAAAGAATAAGTTAACCCTAAGTAACTCCTATGGATTACTACTTTTTGCACTTTTTTTCGGCTTTTATCCAGCGGCATTTTTAAACGTTTCTACTATTTTTTTAAATTTATTATTATTAATTTTTTTACGAAGAGTTTTTAGCCTCAGGAGTAATAAAGAAGTATACAAGAAAATTTTTGATTGCGGTTTTTGGCTGGGAATTCTTTTCCTTTTTGATTCAACTACAGTTATTTTTGGGATGCTAATTTTCTTATCTGTCGGGATGTTTCAAAAATTAACTGTAAGAACTCTTTTAATTCCTGTCATTGGTTTTGTTACGCCTGTATTTTGTTATTTTTCTTATTCCCTATGGGAAGGGGATACTTCAGAATTTTCAAATTTATTTTTATGGTACTCAAATTATAATTTTGAGGTTTACACAGCTAATAAATTTTTATTTTCAACATTATTTTTAGGAATTATATCTTTAATTTCAATTTTAATAAAAACCCCAAAAGTATTTTTAATTAGTGGGAATTATAGAAAATATTGGATTCTGATAATTTCCAATTTTTTAATTGCAATCACTGTCTTTTTGATTCAAAACATCCATGAGGCCAATAAAATATTACTACTTTTTTTCCCAGTATCAATCATCATAACAAACTGGTTAGAGAGCATTAAAAGAGTTTTTATTAAAAATATCTTTATTATTATACTTATTGCTGCTCCTGTAATTTTATTTATAGTTTAATTCCATAAGATAAGTCACCCGCGTCTCCTAATCCAGGAACTATATAGCCATTATTATTAAGTACCGGATCTATATCTGCAATCCACAAATGGGTATTTTCAGGAAAATATTTTTTAATAAAATGAACTCCATCTATAGATCCTATCACTGAAATAATATGAATTTTTTTAGGGGCACCAAATTTTTTAATAGCTTCATACACTGTAACCATAGATTTCCCGGTTGCAAGCATTGGATCTGCAATAATTAAAGTTTTATCTTTTAAAGAGGGAGCTGCAAAATAATCTACTTTTATTTCAAATTCAGTGTCATTATTTGGATGGTGCCTATATGCAGAGATAAAGGCATTTTCGGCTCCGTCAAAATAATTTAATATTCCTTGATGAAGAGGAAGTCCTGCCCTCAAAATTGAACAAATAACCAAATCATTATTCATTATATTATTTTCTTTTACTCCTAAAACAGTCTTTGTTTCTTCTTTATGGTAATCAAGTTCTTTACTTAATTCATAAGATAATATTTCACCAATACGTTCTATATTTCTTCTGAAGCGCATGGTATCTTTTTGAATAATATGGTCTCTTATTTCTTTTATAAAAGTATTGAGAACTGAATTATTTTTTAAGATGTGATGAATAGTCATGTGTGGTTTTTTTAATTCTAGGAGATATACCTCAATTTAATTTTGTAAATTTAGATGTTTTTAAAATATAGTAATTAACTATATATCAATTTACTAACTTATTAAAAACCCGCTAAGAATTATTAGCCAAAACATAGAAAAGAGTCTGTAAAGACTCTTTTTTTAGTCCTCTAATGCATCCATTACTGCTTTAACAATGAAGGACGGTGAGATAGTTTTCATAACATCCTCGTAACCCTCAAAAACCTTATTTCCGTATATAGAGGTTGGTATTTTTGGATATTTTTTTATATCAGACACAAGGCAATATTTTTTTGGCTGATCAAATGGTGCAAATCCAGCAAAGGGATGGGTAACTCCCCAAAGAGTAATTGTTTTAATTTGTTGCATGGCAGCTAAATGAGCATTTCCCGAATCCATTGAAATCATAAGATCTAATGATCTTATTAGCTCCAATTCTTCATCGAAAGACATTTTACCTGCAATATTTTGCACATTGTGATACTTTTTTTCCAACGCATTTAAAATAGTTATTTCTTTTTTACCCCCACCAAATAGAACTATTTTTATTTTTTTTGAAGTTAGTTTTTCAATAACTTCTTCCATTAATTCCAGGGGGTATATTTTACTTTTAAAGGCAGCAAAAGGAGCAATTCCAATCCAAGTATTTTCTTTTAATCCAGTTATTTTAATACTATTTTTTAAGATTTGTTTTTTATCTAAAGAAAAAGACTTCGATAGATCTACTGGATATCCTAACTTTTGCAAAACATCTGCATACCGCTGGTGACTTGTTTTTAATTGCTTAAAAATCTTATTATTTGACCTGGTAAGTGCTTTTTTTTCTGCTCTACCTTTATCAATATGCATACAAGGTTTTCCGCTTAAAAAAAATAAAGTTCTTAATATTTTTGAACGCAATACATTATGAAAATCAGCAATATGAGTAATTTTTTGTTTTTTTAGTTCTACAAATAGCCTAAATAAACCCATAATACCTTTATGATTTTTTGTGACTTCAGCGGCAAAAAAAGAAACATTTGGGATTCCATCAAAAAGAGGTCTCAAAAAAGGTTTAGAGACTACAGTTATTTTACAATTTGGGTATTGCTTTGCAAATGCTCTGATAACAGGAACAGACATAGCAACATCTCCCATTGCTGACAGACGAATTATTAAAACATGATGGCTGCTTAACACAAAAAACGTTTTAAATGTAAATGTAATCTTTTCATCAGAATTAAATTTACATCAAAAATTATTATGCAACTTTGTACCTTAAAAAAATAAGTTAATTATGAATCCAAGATCGCTGGCTTTGATAGCTCTTTTTATTGCAGCAATTATATATGGTGTCACTTTTACCATTGCAAAAGAGGTAATGAATACTCACATTCATCCTTTTGGTTTTATTTTCATCAGAGTTGGAGGTGCAATGATAATTTTCTGGATTCTTGGTCTATTTATCAAGGGAGAGAAATCTATTGAGAAAACTGATTTTAAAAAAATAGGATTGGCTGCCTTTTTTGGAGTTGGGCTTAACATGCTTACTTTTTTTAAAGGATTGAGTTTTACAACCCCAATTAGTGCCTCTGTAATAATGGTAACTACACCTATTTTAGTGCTAATCTTTTCCAGTATTATAATTAAGGAAAAGATACCAAATTATAGAATAACAGGAGTAATTATTGGATTGGTTGGAGCTGTATTGCTTATTGTGTATGGTCATGTTTCAGAGGACAAAGCTAGTAACAGAGCATTAGGAAATTTTTTAGTTTTTATTAATGCAGCTTCTTACGCAATGTATTTAGTTTTGGTAAAAAATTTAATAGTTAAATATCATCCAATTATTTTTGTAAAATGGCTTTATTTAGCAGGGTTCATTTTTATTTTTCCGTTTGGTATTTCAGAATTTCTCAATGTTTCATGGCAAGAAATGCCTTCAGATATTTATTTTAAAGTAGGTTTTGTGGTTTTATTTACAACTTGTATAAACTACCTATTTAATCTTTTTGCATTGTCTAAATTAAAGCCTACTACAGTTAGTGTTTTTATTTACTTACAACCAGTTATCGCAACTATTTACGCGTTAATTGTTGGTAGTGATCAACTCAATTTTATTAAAATTATAGCTTCAATTTTTATTTTTTTTGGAGTCTTTTTGGTGACCAAACAAGCTGCAATAACAGCGAATTAAAAATGTATCTTTGTAATCAATAAAAAGGATAATAAATGATTCATTCAATGACGGGTTACGGGAAATCCGTACTACACTTATCAGATAAAAAAGTAACCATAGAAATAAAGTCTTTAAATAGTAAGAATTTAGATTTAAATGTTCGCATACCCTCTTATTACAGGGTAAAAGAGCTTACTGTTAGAAAAGAGTTGGCTTCAAAATTGGTTAGAGGGAAAGTAGATTTTTCTATATATATAGAGATGACTGCAGATGAAACTTCTACAACAGTAAATAAGGGCGTTGTTTCTGAATATATGCAGCAATTAAGAAACGTTGTTCAAACAGGATCTTCAAATGATGTAGAACTATTAAAAATGGCTGTAAGAATGCCAGATGCTTTAAAAACTGAAAGAGATGAGTTAGACGAAGGTGAATGGGCTCAAATAAGTGTAAACATCCAAAAAGCCGTTAATGATATTATTCAATACAGAATAGATGAAGCTGCTTCGCTAGAAAAAGATTTTAAATTAAGAATTGAAAATATTCAATCATATCTGGAGGAAGTAAAGTCTTTTGATGGTGCAAGAATTACACATGTAAAAGAACGTTTAAAAAAAGCAATAGATGATTTAAAAGTACAAACCGATAAAAATCGTTTTGAGCAAGAGTTAATCTATTACCTAGAAAAATTAGATATTAACGAAGAAAAGGTCCGATTGGCTAATCATTTAACGTACTTCTTACAGGAACTAGGAACAGAGGATTCTAATGGTAAAAAATTAGGATTTATTGTTCAGGAAATTGGAAGGGAAGTTAATACCATTGGATCTAAAGCTAATTTTGCTCCAATGCAAAAGGCTGTTATTCAAATGAAAAATGAATTAGAGAAAATTAAAGAGCAAGTTTTAAACGTTTTATAATAACCCAAGAAAGTTATATACCTACTAAAAATGAATCAATTTAAGGGAAAATTAATTGTCTTCTCAGCACCATCCGGATCAGGAAAAACAACCATAGTTCGTCACTTGTTAAATCAGGAAAAATTTCAATTAGAATTTTCTATTTCAGCAACTTCAAGAGAGGCTAGAGGAAATGAAAAAGACAGAGAAGATTATTATTTCATTTCTGCTAAAGAGTTTAAAAATAAAATTAAACTCGATGAGTTTTTGGAGTGGGAAGAGGTTTACATTGATAATTTTTACGGGACATTAAAAACCGAAGTAGAAAGAATTTGGGCTAAAGGAAAACATGTAATTTTTGATATAGATGTTGCCGGAGGATTGAGAATTAAGAAAAAGTTTCCAGAAAGAACATTAGCTGTTTTTGTAAAACCTCCAGACATAAATGAGCTCATAATAAGACTAAAGCAACGAGGAGAAGAATCTTCAGAAAAAATTGCAATGAGAGTTGCAAAAGCCCCTACAGAAATGGCAACAGCGCCCCAGTTTGATACCATTATATTAAATGATGATTTGACAACAGCATTAAATGATGCTGAAAATTTAGTTAATGATTTTTTAAATAAGTAAGAAATGAAAGTTGGCTTGTATTTTGGGACTTTTAATCCAATTCATGTTGGTCATGTTATTATAGCTAACCATTTAGTAGAGTATTCAGATCTAGATGAAGTATGGATGGTGGTTACACCCCACAACCCTTTAAAGAAGAAAAGTTCTTTATTGGCAAACCATCATAGATTTGAATTAGTATATCAAGCTCTTGAAAAATACTCTAAAATTAAACCATCAGATATAGAATTTAAATTATCCCAGCCTAGTTATACAGTTAATACACTTGCCCACATAAATGAAAAGTATCCTCAGCATGAGTTTCATTTAATCATGGGTGAAGACAACTTAAAAAGTTTTCACAAATGGAAAAATTACGAAACCATTCTAGATAATCATGAAATCTATTGCTATCCGAGAATTACAGAAGGAAAAACAAAAACAATTTTTGAAAATCATCCAAAAATTCATAAGATAGACGCTCCAATTATTCAAATTTCAGCTACATTAATTAGGCAAGGAATTAATAATAATAAAAATGTAGAACCTATGCTTCCAAAAGAAGTATGGAAGTATATAGACGAGATGAATTTTTATAGAACTTAATTTTACTATCACCTATAAAATCTTCCGAAGAGTCTTTCGTTGTATATTTGTAGAATCATTCAAATTTAAATGGCTAAAAAGAAAACTAAGAAAGTAAAACTAAAGCAAAAGCTAACCAATAAATATCGATTGGTAATTTTAAATGAGCATACATTTGAAGAAAGATTTGCGCTCAAATTATCTCGTTTAAATGTATTTGTATTTAGTGGCTTGTTTTCAGTTTTTTTAATCTTAGCTACTATTTTACTGATAGCTTTTACACCTATTAGAGAATATATTCCTGGATATTCTTCCCTGAAATTAAAAACCAATGCCACAAAATTAACATTCGAATCAGATTCTCTCAAAAACAGGTTGGCAGTGATAGAGAATTATACCAAATCAATTAAATCTGTTCTCACAGGAGATATTACAGAAGATGATGTAATAGATTCTATTCAAGAGATGGCAAAAAGAATACAAATTGATGAAAGCACGTTAGATGCTTCTAAACAAGATTCTATATTCAGAGAAAAAATAGAAAGTAGAGATCGATTTCCATTATCAGATGAACTTCTAGAAAAGGTAAAAATTGTGTTTTTTGCCCCCATAAGTGGAACTATTTCTCAATCTTTTAATTCAGAAAATAAACATTTTGCTATAGATGTAGTTACCAAAGTAGGAACACCTGTTAAAGCAGCTGCAGACGGTACAGTTATTTTTTCAGAATGGACAACAGAAACAGGGTATGTAATTATATTAAAGCATGCCAATAATTTTATTTCTGTATACAAGCACAACGGTTCATTGTTAAAAGATCAAGGAGATTTAGTTCAGTCTGGAGAAGTAATAGCCAGCGTAGGGTCTTCAGGAGAATTAACAACAGGCCCACATTTACATTTTGAACTTTGGAGTGATGGCTATGCTGTAAATCCCTCCAATTATATAGATTTTGAATAATGAGTATAAAATCTTTATTAGCCATTCCTTTTGCAAGAAAAGCTCAAAAAAAAGTTTATAAATGGGCTTATAAACCTCATAAAACTCAACAAAAAGTTCTAAGAAAACTCATCAAAAAAGCAAAGAACACAGCTTTTGGAAAAGATCATAACTTTAACCAAATCACTTCATATTCAGAGTTTAAACAACAAGTTAAAATATCAGATTATGAAGGGTTAAGAGCTTACATAGACAGGGTAGTTTCTGGCGAAAAAGATGTGCTTTGGAAAGGGAAGCCCTTGTATTTTGCAAAAACATCAGGTACAACTTCAGGCGCCAAGTACATTCCAATAACCAAAGAGTCAATGCCTACTCACATTAAAGCAGCAAAAGAAGCGTTGCTCTGCTACATAGCAGAAAAAAATGATGCTAGTTTTGTAAATGGTAAGATGATTTTTTTACAAGGAAGTCCAGTTTTAGAAATGTTAAACGGAATTAAATTGGGTAGACTGAGTGGAATTGTTGCCCACTATGTACCTCAATATTTATTAAAAAATAGATTACCAAGTTGGGAAACGAATTGTATTGAAGATTGGGATAAAAAAGTAGATGCTATAGTCAAAGAAACTATTGATGAAGATATGTCTGTGATTAGTGGAATTCCTTCGTGGGTTCAGATGTATTTTGAAAAATTGATCAATAAAACAGGAAAGACTATTTCTGAAATTTTTCCAAATTTTAATTTTTTCATTTATGGAGGTGTAAATTTTGAACCTTATAAAAATAAGTTTGAGACATTAATTGGAAAAAAAATAGATTACATAGAGTTATATCCAGCCTCAGAGGGATTTATTGCCTTCCAAGATTCTCAAACTGAGCTAGGGATGTTATTGCAATTAAACAGTGGTATTTTTTATGAGTTTATCCCCGCTAATGATTATTTTGATGCAAATCCGACCAGAATATGTATAGAAGATGTAAAGTTGAATGTTAATTACGTTATCATACTCAATACCAATGCGGGTTTGTGGGGGTATAATATTGGTGATACGGTAGAGTTCACTTCATTAATCCCTTACAGAATTAAAGTAACAGGCAGAATTAAACATTTTATCTCTGCTTTTGGAGAACATGTGATTGGAAAGGAAGTTGAAAAAGCTCTAAATGATGCTATTAGCGGAACAAAAATTAATGTTAGTGAATTTACAGTAGCACCACAAGTAAATCCATCAGAAGGATTGCCCTACCATGAGTGGTTTATTGAGTTTGAAAACGAACCTGAAGATATTGATGATTTTGCCTCAAAAATTGATGCATCCATGCAAATTCAAAATGTGTATTATTTTGACTTAATAGAAGGGAAAATACTTCAGCCATTACTTATTAGAAAAGTTAAAAAAGGAGGGTTTCATGAATACATGAAATCTATTGGTAAGTTTGGTGGACAAAACAAAATACCACAATTATCCGATAATAGAAAAATAGCAGATGTCTTACAGAATTTTTTAAAAGACTAGTTTTATTAAATAAATATCATAAATAGTTAAATGAAAATTATTTCAACCAACGTAGGCGAACGAAAAGATATTAATTGGAAAGGAAAAATCATCACCACCGGAATTTTTAAATTTCCTGTTAACGCCTCTATTTTTCTTGATAAAGAAGAGGTAAAAGGAGATACTATTTGTAACAGAAAATATCATGGTGGGATCGAGCAGGCTGTATATGGGTATTCTCAATTACATTATGAGTATTGGAAAGAAAAATATGCATCATTAGACTGGCAATATGGGATGTTTGGCGAAAACCTAACCATAGATACTTTAGAAGAAACAGAAATTCATGTAGGTGATACTTTTAGAGTTGGTGAATGTATTTTAGAGGCAACAAAACAAAGAGACCCTTGTGTAAAATTAGGAGTTCGTTTTAACGACATGAAAATCGTGAAGCAATTCTGGAACACCACTATGTGTGGAGTATATTTTAAAGTTATACAAACCGGAAACGTAACAACTGGAGATACTTTTGAACTCATAAAAAAATGTCCAGAAAATCCAACAATATCAGACTTATATATTGCAAAAAAGCTACATAAAGGAATGTAGATAATTAAATTTTTTTTTCTTTTTTGTGAAGGAAACGAGTTAATTTCATAGAAAGATCTAACAAAATAATTTTAGCATTACCATTTCTTTCAATATGATATAACGCATCATTTAATTCTTTTTCAATGAATAAGATATTTTCACTATGAACAAAAGGGGCAAAGTTTTGTAAATTAAATTTGGGTGTTTTTATTTCCAAGAAAACTAACTCTGGTGATTTATAATTTAACAATAAGGCCTGTCTAAAGAATTGGAGACAATAGCCTAAAAATTGTTTTTGAGTTTCTCTACCAGATTTTGAAATAGTCTCAGACCAAATTACTAATTCCTGAATAACAGCAGCATTTCCTTTAGCTTTAAAAGCAGCACGAATCCAGGTAATAAACCACTCCTCAAAAATAAGATCATTAGAATCTTGATGTAATAGGTGAACCGCCTTGTTATAATTTCCCTCAGCTTGAGTTGCTATTTTTAAAGCCTCACTTTCTGATAAATTTTCTCTTGCTACCAAATTCATGGCAATATCTTTTTCACTTAAAACAGGAAAGTGCAATGCTTGGCAACGCGATTTTATGGTGTTAATTATTTGATCTTCATTTTCAGTAATTAACAAGAAAATTGTTTTTTCAGGAGGTTCTTCAATCAACTTTAATAATTTATTTGCAGCCGCAGTATTCATTTTTTCTGCCATCCAAATAATCATTACTTTAAAACCGCCTTCATAAGATTTAAGTTGTAATCTTTTTACAATCTCTAAAGCTTCATCAACCCCAATCATTCCTTGCTTATTTTCTACACCAATAGATTGCAGCCAATTAAAAAGACTCCCATAAGGTTGATTTTTCACAAAATCTCTCCATTCAGATAAAAATAAATTACTAACAGGGTGTTTTTTAACAGAATCATTGGTGGTTACTGGAAAGGCAAAGTGTAAATCTGGATGTTGTAGCTTGTCTACTTTTAATTCGCTTGCCTCAGGATTGTCAGAAAAATTACTTAATAAAAATTGTGCGTAAGCAATAGCAACGGGTAAAGTTCCTGAACCCTCTTTTCCAATAAATAATTGTGCATGAGGGATTCTTCCATTCTTAGCAGAAGCCAGTAAATGGGTTTTTATATGTTCCTGACCAATAATTTGATTAAAAAGCATGACACAAATATAAGCGTTAATTTTACGCAAACGTTATATTAACTTTTCAGTTTTCAATTTCTGTGAACCCCTTTTATTAGCTATTTTTGTGTAAAATAATTAATAATGAAAACCATACAAGACTTCAATTTTAAAAATAAAAAAGCATTAATACGTGTAGATTTTAATGTTCCTCTAAATAATAACTTTGAAGTAACAGATGCTACAAGAATAGAAGCAGCAAAACCTTCAATAAAAAAGATTTTAGAAGATGGTGGTTCGGTTGTTTTGATGTCTCATTTAGGAAGGCCTAAAGGAGTAGAAGCTGCCTATTCATTAAAGCATATTGTAGAAAAAGTAACCGAAGTTTTAGGAGTTCAAGTCAAGTTTGTAGCTGATTGTGTTGGAGAAAAAGTAACAGAATCTGTAAATAACTTACAAAATGGCGAAATTTTATTGCTAGAAAATCTTCGATTTTATGAAGAAGAAACCGCTGGTAATGAAGAGTTCTCAAAACTATTGGCTAATAATGGAGACATTTATGTAAATGATGCTTTTGGGACTGCTCATAGAGCTCACGCTTCAACTACTATAGTCGCAAAATATTTTTCAGAACATAAATGTTTTGGAAGTTTACTAGCCAAAGAAATAGAAAGTATAGATAAGGTATTAAACAATAGCGAGAAACCAGTCCTAGCTATTTTAGGAGGGGCAAAAGTATCTTCAAAAATTACCGTTATAGAAAATATTTTAGACAAAGTAGATCATTTAATCATTGGAGGTGGAATGACTTTTACTTTTATAAAAGCACAAGGAGGTAGTGTTGGAAATTCTATTTGTGAAGACGATAAAATGGAGTTGGCTCTAGAAATTCTAGAAAAAGCAGCCGCTAAAAATGTACAAATTCACCTTCCTGTAGATGTGTTGGCAGCAGACGATTTTTCTAACGATGCCAATACTCAAGTGGTAGATGTAACTCAAATACCAGATGGTTGGCAAGGATTAGACGCAGGTCCAGCATCACAAAGAATTTTTGATGAGGTTGTCAATTCATCTAAAACCATTTTATGGAATGGCCCTTTAGGAGTTTTTGAATTAGAGACTTTTTCTAAAGGAACCATTGCACTTGGTAATTCTATAGACAGAGCCACTCAAAATGGTGCTTTCTCTCTAGTTGGCGGAGGAGACTCTGTGGCTGCAGTAAAACAATTTGGTTTTGCAGATAAAGTTAGTTATGTATCTACAGGCGGTGGAGCTATGTTAGAAACATTAGAAGGCAAAACTTTGCCAGGAATTAATGCCATTCGTTCTTAGAGAATATTTCTTATATTTAACCCACACAAATATGTTTTTTTAATATGATTCGCTCAAAAGCGAATCATATTGCTTTTTAAAAATAAAATATGAAATACACCACACTTCCTAAAACGGCTATTAAAGTTTCAAAAATCTGTTTAGGAACCATGACTTGGGGAAACCAAAATTCCCAAGAGGAAGCATTTGAGCAGATGAATTATGCCTTAGAACAAGGGGTCAATTTCTTTGATACAGCAGAACTATATCCAGTACCCGCAACTCCTGCCACCTATGCAGATACAGAACGAATTATTGGGAGTTGGTTTCAAAAAACAGGAAATAGAGAAAACGTTGTTTTAGCGAGTAAAATTGCAGGAGGTGGAGATTATACAAAGCATATTAGAACGGGAGGGTTTACCAGGCAAAATATTACAGAAGCCATAGAAGGAAGTTTACAGAGACTGCAAACAGACTATTTAGATTTATACCAATTGCATTGGCCTTCTAGAGGCGTAAATTGTTTTGGTGTTAGAGATTACCCCTATCAAACAGCTACAAAAGAAGCAGAAAATCATTTAGAAATTTTAGAGACATTAGATGCTTTTGTAAAAGCAGGAACTATTAGAACCATTGGCCTTTCTAATGAAACACCTTGGGGTACTATGAAGTATCTCCAAACGGCTAATGATCATAACTTGCCTAGGCCAGTTACCATCCAAAATTCGTATTCGTTAATTCATAGAGGTTATGAAGTTGGACTATCTGAAGTATCTATGAGAGAAGATATAGGTTTATTGGCCTATTCACCTTTGGCTCAAGGCGTATTGTCTGGAAAATATCTAGACGGTAAAAGCCCAGAAGGATCTCGAGGAAATTTATTTCCAAGATTTATTGCACGTTATATGGGAGATGGTTCTAGTGAAGCTGTAAAAAGATATCAAGAAATTGCAAAAAATAATGGAATTACCTTATCAGAATTATCCTTGGCTTTCATCAATCAATTGCCATTTGTAACCAGTAATATCATTGGGGCTACAAAAATGAGTCAACTCAAGGAAAATATTGGGAGCATTCATATAGAATTATCGAAGCAAACCTTGCAAGAAATTCAAGAAGTACATGCGATGATACCTAATCCCGCTCCTTAATATATTTCTTATTTGTTTTGTTTAGAGGTCCAATTATCTCTTAGCCCAACAGTTTTATTAAAAACCAAAGCATCTGAGGTTGTATCGTCATCAACACAAAAATACCCTAACCGTTGAAATTGAAATCGTTCACCTAAATTAGCTGATTCCAAACTAGGCTCTACAAAAGCATTGATAACCTCTAAAGAGTTAGGATTTAAGAACTCCATAAAATCTTTGTCTTTATGACCATCAGGAGCCTCATCAGAAAACAAACGATCATAAGATCTTACTTCTGCATTGATGGCGTGTTTTACAGACACCCAATGCAAGGTTCCTTTTACTTTTCGAGTACTTTCTTCAGTTCCACTTCCAGATTTACTCAAAGGATCATAAGTACATTGGATTTCTGTAATATTACCTTCATTATCTTTGGTGCAACTTTCAGCTTTTATAATGTATGCGTTTTTTAATCGAACCTCTTTACCTAATTTTAATCGAAAGAATTTTTTGTTAGCCTCTTCTCTAAAGTCTTCTTTTTCTATAAAGAGCTCTTTTGAAAAAGGAACTTCTCTACTTCCAAAACCTTCTTGGTAATCATTATAACTCGCATCTAATACCTCTTCTTTATCTTCCGGGTAATTTGTAATGACCACTTTTACAGGATCTAAAACCCCCATTACTCTTTTAGCAGTTTTATTTAAATCTTCACGAATTTTAAATTCTAATAATGCTACATCAATGATGTTTTCTCGTTTAGAAACTCCAACAGTTTCAATAAAACTTTTAATTGATGCTGGAGTATACCCCCTTCTTCTTAATCCTGAAATAGTTGGCATTCTTGGATCGTCCCATCCAGAAACCACACCATCTTCTACCAATCGCATTAATTTACGCTTACTCATAATGGTGTAGCTTAAATTTAAACGAGAAAATTCACGTTGCTTTGGAGGGTTTGGGAATTGTTCTTTTCCGTATTCATACACATGATCTCTGAACCAATTGTATAAATCTCTATGAGGTTTAAACTCAAGTGAACATAAAGAATGTGAAATTTGCTCTATATAATCACTCTCTCCATGCGTCCAATCATACATTGGGTAAATATTCCAATCGTTTCCTGTTCTATGATGTTCTTTGTGTAAAACTCTATACATTATAGGGTCACGAAGTAACATATTTGGACTTGCCATGTCAATTTTAGCACGCAAGATATGTTCTCCTTCTTGAAACTCTCCTGCTTTCATTTTTTCAAATAAATCAAGATTCTCAGCTACAGACCTATTTCTAAAAGGGCTATTGGTTCCTGCCTCTGTTGGAGTTCCTTTTTGTTCTCTCATCTGCTCTGATGATTGACTATCTACATAGGCTTTACCCTCTTTAACCATCAAAATGGCCCAGTCATATAGTTGTTGAAAATAATCTGAAGAATACAATTCATTTGCCCACTCATACCCTAACCAAGTAATGTCATTTTTAATGGCATCAACATATTCTTGTTCTTCTTTTGCAGGATTTGTGTCATCAAAACGCAAGTTTACAGGAGCATTATACTGCTCTCCCAATCCAAAACTAATTCCAATGGCCTTTGTATGTCCTATGTGTAAATATCCATTCGGTTCTGGAGGGAACCGGAAACGTAGGTTTTCTTTTGGCATTCCGTTTGCCAAATCTTCTTCAATAATTTGCTCAATAAAATTGAGTGATTTTTTTTCTTCAGACATCGAGTTTCAACTAAAATTGAGTTCACAAAATTAAACAAAATAAGCGGATTTCTTGGGCATTATAATTTTGATTACTTTAAGAAAAAAAAAATTTATTTGTAGTAATTTTGAAATCTTAAACAGTTTTAATGGCAAAGAAACCAGATTTAGTAGTTTTTGACGAAGATACACAGCAATACAATGCAGCTGTGATACCTTATGCTACTAGCGTAAGTTCTCCGGTAATAAAGCCACTGAACACAGCAACATGGAGAAATGACGGTGTAGATAGAGTAAACAAACAATTTAAAAGCAAGTTTGATGAGTTAAGAAAAGAGTACGAGGAAATGATGGAACAGTTTACTTATAATGATTTAGTTTATAACGCTAAATTTAATTTTGAGCCCATCATAGGAGAAACTTATCACCTTTATAACAATAAAAGTCAAGAATCTTTTTTATCCATTATATCCCCTGATCAGTGTAATTTTAGCCATCTTGGATCTTTTAGGTTAAATTCTCAAAAAATGTGGGAGAAACTATAGCTTATGGGTAAGATACAAGTAAACAATATTAAACTATATGCCAATCATGGTTGTCTAGAAGAAGAGGCTATAATTGGCTCTTGGTATCGAGTAGATATTGAAGTTGAAGCAAATTTATCTAAATCTTCTATCTCTGATGCCCTCGAGGATACCGTAGACTATGTGCATTTGAATCATATTGTCAAAGAAGAAATGGGTAAAAGATCCAAGCTGTTGGAAGAAGTGGCTAGAAGAATTTTAGATCGATTTTTTTTAGAATTAAAAATGATAACAAGTGCCACAGTAAGTGTTGCTAAAATTAATCCGCCAATAGGAGGAAATGTTCAAGAAGTTGTTATTATTCTTACAAAAGAACGTTAAGTTCAAAAAAACTTGGATTACTAGATAATTGATGTAAATTTGCACTCCTACAGGGTGTCGTGGCCGAGTGGCTAGGCAGTGGTCTGCAACACCATCTACAGCGGTTCGAATCCGCTCGACACCTCAAAATAAGCATCGTTATCGGTGCTTATTTTTTTGAATGAACTTTAAAAGTGTCTCATAGGTTTTGCTTTATTTTATTCAGAATTATTGATGTTTTTTTGCATCTTTGCTTATCATGAGAATTTATCCCATACAAACTGGAAACTTTAAGTTAGATGGAGGCGCTATGTTTGGAGTAGTCCCAAAATCAATCTGGCAAAAAACAAATCCTGCAGATTCAAATAACATGATTGAGATGGGAATGCGCTCGATGTTAATTGAGGATGGTAATAAGCTTATTCTAATTGATACTGGTATGGGGAATAAGCAGTCTGATAAATTTTTTGGCTATTATTATCAATTTGGAGACTATTCATTGGACACCTCTTTAGCTTCTCATGGTTTTCATAGAGATGATATTACAGATGTTTTTTTAACTCATTTACATTTTGATCATTGTGGAGGCTCAATTCAATGGAATAAGAATCAAACAGGCTATGAACCTGCTTTTAAGAATGCCAAATTTTGGAGTAATCAAGAACACTGGAACTGGGCAACTCATCCAAATCCAAGAGAAAAAGCCTCTTTCTTACAAGAAAATATTTTACCTATACAAGAAAGCGGTCAGTTAAATTTTATTTCTGAAAAATCATTTCAGCAAGTTGGATTTGATGTTTTAAAAATGGATGGTCATACAGAAAAACAAATGTTGCCTAAAGTTTTTTATCAAGGAAAAACTATTATTTTTATGGCGGATTTATTACCAACTACTGGACACATACCTGTTCCTTATGTTATGGGGTATGATACAAGACCATTGTTAACAATAAAAGAAAAAGAAGCCTTTTTAAGTGAAGCTGCAGACAATGAATATTTCCTGTTTTTAGAGCATGATGCTTATTCTGAAATTTGCACTGTACAACACACAAACAAAGGAGTTAGATTAAAAGAAACACACAAATTTAAAGATATATTTAATTAAAATTAATAAACCATGAAATTTTTAAAACCCATAATTTTTACTGTAATTTTTACTTTTTTACTTGCAAGCTGTAAATCTATATCAACGATTCCAGTTCCAAAACCTTCTTCATATAGTGTAACAGCAACTGCAAAAAAGATTCCTTTAACTGAGGAGGAAAGCAAGTTTTGGGGACATAGTGATTTAGCTACAGATTCAATTCCAGGAATGAG
>JABAZK010000002.1:0-12558 GCA_018608485.1 Flavobacteriaceae bacterium
GATTAAATCAAAATCTAGAAAACCAACTCTATTCTCATCACAACGATTGATGTCTGAGGGTACAGTAATAATTACAGGTTGTGGATCTACAGTTAAGGTAATAGCATTCGAGATATCATCACAGCTATTTCCTGCCCTTTGTAAGAATACTCTGTACAGATTATTATCAAAAGATAATTGCAAATCAGTGATTTGTAAAGTTGAAGTAGTAACACCACTATACGGAGCAATTTCGTTGATTATATTCCAGCTAGTTCCTCCATCTGTACTTATTTCCCATTGAAAAGTATCAGCAGTTGAGTCGATTGTAATTGTAGATGTCGATTGTTCACACAAAGCAACATCTTCAAATGGAGAATTTAACAAGATCGGTGCTGATGTGCTATAATTTGAATTAGGAACTGTAAAACCATCAATTGTTCCAATTACTCTACCTTGTTCGTCAACAGTTACGGGAGATGTTCCTATTTTATCATCGAGATCCGGATCAGAAAAACCAGCTTCTATAACATCTGGACAAAAATCTCCATCACTATCTAAATCTAGATAATTAAGAAAAGTATCACTATCTAAATCTGATATAGAATAATTTAAAATAAAACTATCAGGTGACGATTCTAGTTCATCTACCAACCCATTGTTACCTATAGTGGCAATTGCATTGTCAATTTTACCATCAGTTATTGTTACATCTAAAAGGGAATGTCCTGCTTCCCATAAATCATAAACTCCATCATTGTCTGAGTCTAAATCTAAGTAATCTGGAACGAGGTCTAAATCTGAATCTACAGGGTTAATGGGTGTGGTAAAAACATCATCCAAACCATCTAGATCTGAATCAGTTCCTGATAGTGTTATAGGCATTCCTTGCGCTTCTATGATATCTGAAATTCCGTCATTATCGCTATCGGCATCAAATGTATCTGCTATTCCGTCATTATCGCTATCTATTCCAAAGCAAGTCAAAATAAGGTTACCTTCAAATGTTGATTCATCTATTGTATTGTTTAATTGATGTATAAAAGTGACTTGGTTAATATTGTTGGCTAAAAATTTGTATGGTGAAGTACCATTAGGGTTCGGATTGTATTTAAAACGAATTTCAGCAGAAGAATAATTTGTTACTCCTTCTTCAAAGATATCATCAAAATCAGTATCTACTAACAGGATATTATCAGGGTCTATTAATGTGATGTTTTTTGTATTTGGACCGATAATTAATATGAAAGTTTCTCCACTAACTATAGTGTGATTAGTTGTGGTATTTTGTTTGAATTCTATATTTGATGGTTTATTTAAATCATGAACATATTTTAACTCTGAATTAGCACTAGCGTCTATGTTAGATGAAAAGTTGCTTAGTGCATCTCCTGATATGTTAGAATTTCCAGTTTGATTTAGGTTGGTTGAAATAAATGAAATATCGGAAGAACCATCTTGGAAATTTAAAATAGGAGAATTTATGTCTGTATAATCAATTAGGGCATTTCCGAATGATTCATCGCAATTTAGAATTCCGTCATTATCTAAATCTACATCTACATTATCTATGATTAAATCATTATCAAAATCATCTGGACATAAACTTATTGGAATTATTTGAGAATCAAAATTAGAGCCAGAACAAACAAGTGTACCCGTTAATTTATAATTCCCCGGAAGAGAGGGCTCAAGTGTTTCAGTTGTATTTCCGGTGCTCACAAATCCAGTACCATCATCATAAAACCACTCTATGGAATCAAACAAAGTTGAATTAGTAACCTCTAAAGTTATATTAGGTATACAATATCCTAATGATGAGATATTAGTTTCAAAGTTAATTTCTGGTATTGATATAAACCCAGAATAAAAACTTCCAGAAGTAGCTACACCATTTTGATTAAAATATGCACAATACAATTCATTATCACTATTTATTGAAACGTCACCAGATAAATTGCTAACTTTATAAGTAACATAATCTGGGTTTCCTTCGATATCAAAAGGACCTTGTGTGTCAAAATCAGCAATAGGTAATTCATTAATTGTAACGGTAGAGCCTCTATTAGTAACAATTGTAATTCCTCCGGTTAGAATAGTTGTTCCAATATTTTCAATAAAAGGGATATTATCAACCCCTCCCTTGTTTTCACAACTTAAAGGTGGTACAAAAAATAAACTTTGATTAGCTTCCTGAACATTAGCACCTATTCCTTGATAGGCAAAAACATTTTTTGAAGTTTGAACAAACATATTGCCATTTGAGGTGTAATTATCACCTTCAATTAAGTAATATTCTCCCTCATTTAATGAAGCACTTGGGGTATTATCATCATTTATAAAAACATCAGTATTATTTTCATGAGCTACAATTAGAATATTTTCCCACCCATTTAATCCGTTACCTCTTACAAAAATGTATTCATTACCAATTTTATCATCACCAACAATTTGATCAATACCATAATCTCTTCCAAAACCATTATGAAAACTACCGTTTGCAGATCCTGCATTAACAACAATTGGCTTGTCTGACTCAATTAATGTACCTATTAATCCATCAGTATTAATTGAGTTTTCAAGGCTATTAGTAGCAACTATATAACTCTCACCTTCATTTAGAGAAATATTTATTGGAAAAGTTCCAGAATAATTTTTAATAGAAATTCCTGCCGGTAAATCAGAAAATTGTACATCAGTATTATTTTCTGTTGCCATTACAGAAACAAAATTTAAATAATTATCTTGAGGAACTTCATTAGTGAAAGAACCTGCTCTAAACGAGTTTCCAAGAGCAGAGTTACCTTTGCTTACCAGAGCACCCGCTTGAGTACCACCTCCAGCTAATAACCGTAAGGAAACATAGATAGGTTTATTTGATTCAATAATATACCCTTTATCATTGTGAATAACACTAGTTTTCGGTGATTCAACAAAAAGCTGGTTATTTCCAGTGCCTATAAATATTTCTTGAGAATTTGAATTAGAAACATTTCCTGTAATATCACTGGAGGCTGGCTGCCCAACTGGTTTTATAACATAAGATATATCTTGAATGCTTGGTGTTGAGATGTAGAAGTATTGATTTTCTGGGTTGGCATTTCCAAATTCAGCACTTGTTAGAGGAGGAATGAAATGCTTGGTGCTTAATTGACCATAGCTAGATAAACATATGAACGAAAAAAAAACAAAAGAGAAAAAAAAATTCTTGCACATACAATCTGTTAAAACGTATTTATCGTAATACCAAATATAATGCAAAAGTATTATAAATCTCTCTTTTTTAACAATGCATAAGAACCATAAATAAAGATAGAAGTCCATGCAATTACTATCATGATATTTAAAAATTCAACATCATAGCTTTTGTTTATTTGTTCCCCAACAGAGCTTACTACAGATCGTACAGCTCCTAATCTAGAAAAGGGTTCCTTAATTAAATTCGACATGGCCTCAAAAGGTAAAAACATCATTACATTATTAACGCTTTCTGAAATAGATTCTGAACCTCTAAAAACATAAAATAAAAATCCTTTAAAAATACTTTCTAAAATAAGCCACACAAACATTGCCCCAACGGCAAAAGCTGATCTTTTAACTAAAATACCAAAGAATAGTCCAAAAGAAAAGAAGCCTACTAACTTAACAAAAAAACCTAGGAGGTATTCGAGATCAGTTGAAATAATACTAAATTCATTATAATCAGAATATATAAAACCTAATACCAAAGAAACAATGAAGACAAAAAGTGTTGAAATACCAGCTAAAGCAATAACGGTGTAGAATTTAGATAAAATAAACTCTTTTTTACTTAACCCATCTATTAAGTTTTGCTTCAGTGTCTTGTATGTGTATTCATTAGAAATCATTGAGACAATAACCAACAGTAAAAAAAACTTAAATAGAGATGCTATGTAAGTGTTAAAGTGCCATATGTATGGGAAATTAAAAATACCCATGTCAGCTAAATGAAATTGAATAATACCAATATCAAATTTTATGATAGCAATTAGTGCAATTGAAGTGAGTAATCCAAAATATATTAACGTAAGTATTCTACTGGGTTTATTGTATTTAAATTTATGAAATTCTATAGAAAGTAATCGTAACATATCTAATCGTTGTGTTTAATTATTGTTTGTTAAATCAAGGAATTGTTCTTCTAAGCTTGGTTTTCTTTTGACCAAGTGAGAAACTGTAATTCCATTTTTAAACAAATAGTTGTTGATCTCAGAGGCTTCCATTTCTTCAGTTAAATATGCAATAATATAATCCCCTTCCTCTTTCACAGAGCCAATATGGCTATTGTTATTTAAAATAGAAATCAATTTATTTTTAGGGTCATTTGTGTTGAGTTCAAATAAACCGTGAGAGGCGCTCATTTTATCAACTCTACCACTATATAATTTTACTCCATCTCTTATAACAACTACATGGCTACATACTTTCTCAACCTCATCTAAAAGATGCGATGCTAGTAAAATGGTAGTACCATTTTTTGCTATCTTCTGTATAATTTCTCTAATTTCATGGATACCTTGAGGATCTAGACCATTGGTTGGTTCGTCTAATATTAAAATTTCAGGATTATTTAGTAGAGCTGAGGCTATGGCTAACCTTTGTTTCATTCCTAAAGAATAGGTTTTGAATTTACTATTTCTTCTTTCGAAGAGATTAACAATTTTTAGTTTCTCCTCAATTTTTTCTGTAGAGATATCTTTTATTTTACAAATCAATGATAAATTTTGAATGGCAGTCATGTAAGGGTAGAAGTTTGGTCTTTCTATAATAGCACCAACTTTTTTCAAGGCTTGATGTGTTGAAAGATTTCCATCAAACCAACTAAATTCACCAGAGGTTTTATTAACAACATTTAAAATAATTCCCAGAGTGGTAGATTTTCCACTTCCATTAGGGCCTAAAATACCATATACATTCCCTTTTTGGATATCAAAAGATAAGTTATTTACTGCGTGAACTCGACCAAATTTTTTGTCAAGATTTTTGAGAGATAAAATTGTTTCCAATATCTTAATCTATTAAATTCATATAATAAGACGAGTATGTATGTGTGTTGTTACATGCAAAATGAATAAAATTTCTTTACACTACTAAATAAAAAACTTACTAGATTTTACTAGTATTGATCAAAATCTACGTCATCCAAGCTTTCAAAGTTATCGTTAAAGTCACTACCATAATCATCTTCAAAATCTTCATTAGATTGTTTTGCAATAAATTCTTTTTCAGGGGCTTCTGTAGGAATTTGCCCAACCGATAAAATGGTTTTAGGTAAATTGTCTTGGGTGCCTGCAGATACCTCAATAACCTCAACGTAAAAAGTCCACATTTTTAAAAAATCATAGACATAAATTAATTTATCTCCTGAAGTAGGGATGGTGTTTTTGATGAAACAATTTTTCATATATATTCCTTCTCCTGCTTCAGACATATTAAATAAAGGTATTTCTTCACCTTCATTCCATTCATCATCAGTTCTGTAAAATGAAGCCATCTCTGAACCACCAAAATCAAAAGATTTTGCAATGGTAAAGTGCAGTGTTTCTAAATTTAAATGATCGTCAACAAGTATTGTTCTAATAATATCTTCTTTTGTATCTAAGATAACTCTAATTTTGTACATCTTCTATTGCTAATTTCAATCTCAAAATTACAATATTTTATATGTATTTTTGCCAAATAAAAGAATTAGCATGAATAAAAGTGAGATTTTAAAAGGTTTTAATAAAAAATCTGCAAACACATTAATGGAAACTCTAGATATTGAGTACATAGACGTTGGCGAAGATTTTTTGACTGCAAAAATGCCTGTAAACTCAAGAGTCCATCAACCATACGGTCAGCTTCATGGTGGTGCAACTGCTGCTCTAGCAGAGTCTGTTGGTAGTGCCGCTTCACATTTTTTTATCGATGGAGACAAGCAATTTATTAATGGAATAGAATTAACAATTAATCATATAAAAAGCAAAAAAGAAGGAGAGGTATTTGCAACCGCAAGAAATATTCACAAAGGTAGGTCTACTCACTTGTGGGAGGTTAGAATTGTTGATGAAATGGAACAATTGATTTCAATTTGTAAAATGACAAATATTGTTCTTCAAAAAAAATAATTTAGAATTTCAAAATAGTTAAATTGAGTTCAATCTTCAAAAAAATCTTAGCATCTCATAAAAACAATCTTCCATTTGTTAGTTTTAGAAAGCCAAATTCTAATAAAATAAACACATATCTATGTGATGATTCCTCAATTAAATACTCCGAATCTTATAAGGAGGAAGGTTTTGTTTTTGCCCCTTTTCATAACCACTATCCCTCAATCATTTTTTTAAAAAGTAAATCTAAAGTTTATGAAGATGAATTTGTAAATGATTCTATAAATTCAACATCAAATAGTTTTCATCAACCCGTATCTGATAAAAAGAGACATTTAAATCTAGTCATTTCTGGAATTGACGCTATTAAAAACAACCAATTTAAAAAAGTTGTACTGTCAAGAAAAGAAATTATTAAGATAGATAGTATTGATATTCTATCAATCTTTCAAAGATTACTTTGTAAATATGAAAATGCGTTTGTTTATGTTTGGTTTCATCCAAAAATCGGTTTATGGATGGGTGCTACTCCTGAAAGGTTAGTTACTTTAAACAGAAGAGAGTTTCACACAACTGCCTTAGCAAGTACACAAGTTTTTAAAGGAAATATGAACCCTTTTTGGGGAACAAAAGAAAAAGAAGAACATCAATTTGTATTAGA
Organism: Flavobacteriaceae bacterium; assembly: GCA_018608485.1. Taxonomy (GTDB): domain Bacteria; phylum Bacteroidota; class Bacteroidia; order Flavobacteriales; family Flavobacteriaceae; genus Polaribacter. The sequence continues at coordinate 6,754 of JABAZK010000002.1, forward strand.
TTATATTGTTTCTCAAATAAAAAATCAGAAAAACGGGATAATTTTAAAAAACTTTTCAGTTTCTGACACCTACACTATTAAAGCGGGTAATTTACTTCATTTAAAAGCCGACATAAAAGGTACTATTGGTGATTTTGAACTCAAGAGTTTATTAGATACTTTACATCCAACCCCTGCTGTGTGTGGATTGCCAAAAGCTGCCGCAAAAGATTTTATTTTACAAAATGAAAATTATGATAGGTGCTATTACACTGGTTTTTTGGGTGAAATTAACACCAATCTAAAAACCGAATTATTTGTAAATCTTCGCTGTGTAGAAATTATAGATACGTGTGCAGCTATTTATGTTGGTGGAGGTATAACTTTAGATAGTAATCCTGAAGATGAATGGCTAGAGACTAGTAATAAAACAAATACTATAAAAAGTGTTTTAAAATAAAAAAGCAATCAAAATTAATTGAAAGCTTTTTTGTAATTGAATTTGAATAGTAGTTTATATGTCATCAAAACTAACGTCAGTAAAACTTTCCGTTGTTTTTTCTTCAGTAGCTTCTTGATCTTCTTCTTTTTTATAATCTTTTTGGTGACGCTCACTAATTACCTCTGATCCTTTTTCATCTAAAATATAGTCAGTTGCTTTCGCTAACATTTCTTTAAAATCACTAAAATCTTCTTTGTATAGATATATTTTATGTTTTTGGTAATGAAATGAACCATCATCATGAGTAAATTTTTTACTTTCTGTTACCGTTAGGTAGTAATCATCTGCTTTTGTAGACCTAACGTCAAAAAAGTATGTTCTTCTCCCTGCTCTTAATACTTGTGAAAATATTTCTTCTTGCTGAACTCTATCTCCCATAACTCTTGATTATCTATTTTATAATAATTAAGCAACAAATCTAGTAAAATATTTTACTTGGCAAAATATACTTTTAGTTTTCTTTTTCTAAAAGTTGTTGTTCATAAAGCTCTTTGTAGTATCCTTTCTCATTTATTAGTTGATTATGAGGGCCTTGCTGAATAATTTCTCCTTCATCTAGTATGATAATTTGATCGGCGTTTTTTGCTGAGGAAACACGGTGACTAATAATGAAAGTAGTTTTGTTTTTAGAAACTTGCTCCAAGTTTGTTAATATTCTCTCCTCAGTTTCCGTGTCAACAGCAGATAAACAATCGTCAAAAATTAATACCTGAGGATTTTTAATGATAGCTCTAGCAATAGAAACTCGTTGTTTTTGACCTCCTGACAAAGTAACACCTCTTTCGCCAAGAATAGTGTTATATCCATCTTTAAAGTCCAGAATATTTTGATGAACTACTGCTTTTTTTGCAGCATTTATAATTTCTTGATTTGTTGCTTTCTCTTTACCAAATTTGATATTATTAGAAATTGTATCTGAAAACAAAAAAGGATCTTGTGGAACAAAGCCTATATCTTTTCTCAAATCAATTAAATTTATTTCTTTGATAGGTGTGTTATCGATTAACACAGTCCCATTATCTACATCATAAAGTCTAGAAATTAGGTTTGTGATGCTGGATTTTCCTGAACCAGTTTTGCCGAGAATTGCCACTTTTTGCCCTTTTTTTACTGAAAAACTTACATCTTTTAAAGCTGTAATATTGGTATCATCATAGGTAATTGACACATTTCTAAACTCAATATCTCCTTCTATTTTAAATGAATCTGAAGTGGTATTTTGTATTTCTGGAACTTCTTTAAGAAATTCATTAATTCTTTTTTGAGAGGCTTCAGCCTGCTGAACCATAGATGTAACCCATCCTACCACTGCAACTGGCCATGTTAACATATTTACATACAACATAAATTCAGCAATGACTCCAATTTGAATTTCTCCATTTATATATTGATTTCCACCAACATAAATAACCGTTAAATTGCTAATTCCAATTAATAATATCATCAAAGGAAAAAATAATGCTTGAACTTTGTATAGGTCAATATTCTTCTCTTTGCTTTCATCAGCTAGTTTATTAAAACCTTCAATTACCATTGGTTCTATGCCATAAGATTTAACAACGTTTATACCCGAGAAAAACTCTTGATTGTATGTAGTTAGTTTGGATAAATATTCTTGAACAATAGTGCTTCTTTGATTGATTACTTTACTTATATAGAATATTGATATAGACAGTATGGGAAAGGGTATGAGTGTATACATTGTTAATGTAGGATCAATCTTAGTCATCTGAGTGAAACCTACTACAAATAAAAAAATCATATTTATCGAATACATTAAAGCTGGTCCAAAATACATTCTAACCTTTGAAACATCCTCACTTATTCTGTTCATGAGGTCTCCAGTTCTATTTTTTTTATAAAAATTTATAGGAAGTTTTTGATACTGCTCATAAATTTCATTTTTTAAATCAAATTCTATTAACCTGGATGTAACTATGATCATTTGTCTCATGATAAATGTTAGTATACCAGCTAAAACAGCTACCCCTACAATAGTTAATAAATTCCAAAACAATTGATTTTCAATAGTAGATTTATCTATGATGTCATTTTTAATAAAATCTTCAACTGAGTTCAAAGATTTTCTGATAATTACAGGTATTTGAAGTGCTAAAATCTTTGAGAGAATAGTAATAAAAATCCCTACTAGTAATCTCCATTTATATTTTATAAAATACTTATTTAGATATTTTAATGATTTCATTAATAATTATTTCATTAATATATTGATAATTTGAAGTCAATTAATTTGCTTTTATTTGAAGATATCGTATTTTTGTGCTTTATATTTTAAGGATTGCGTAAAATATTAAATTAAATCAAAAACTACTTATGACATCAAATATTATTAATAATGACTTGATAAAGAAAGATCCCGTATTTGGACAACTATCTTTTGACGGTCATGAACAAATTGTTTTTTGCAACGACGAAGATACAGGTTTAAAAGCAATAATTGGTATACACAATACTGTTTTGGGTCCTGCATTGGGAGGTACAAGAATGTGGACTTATCAGAGTGAATGGCATGCTTTAAATGATGTTTTGCGTCTTTCTAGAGGGATGACTTATAAATCTGCTATTACAGGGTTGAATTTAGGAGGAGGTAAGGCAGTTATCATTGGAGATGCTAAAACTCAAAAAAATGATGCTTTGATGAGAAAATTCGGAGAATTTGTTAATTCTTTGAGTGGTAGGTATATAACTGCAGAAGATGTTGGGATGGAAACTAGAGATATGGATATTATTAGAGAAGTAACACCTCATGTTACTGGAATATCTGAGTCTAACGGAGGTTCCGGAAACCCCTCACCAGTAACTGCTTTCGGTGTTTATATGGGAATGAAAGCTGCTGTAAAACATAAATTTGGTTCAGATAGTTTAGATGGTAAAAAGATATTAGTTCAAGGTGTTGGTCATGTAGGAGAAACTTTAGTGAAATTGGTTTCTGATGAAGGCGCGCAAGTCATCATTAATGATATAAACGAAAATCGACTAGAAGAGTTGTCTAAAAAATACAATACCAATGTTATATTAGGTAATGACATTTATAACCTAGATCTAGATATTTATGCTCCATGTGCATTAGGTGCTTCGATTAATGATGACACTATTTATCAATTAAATACTAAGGTAATAGCTGGTGCCGCTAATAACCAATTAGCAGATGAGGTAAAACATGGTAGAATATTAAAAGAAAAAGGGATTGCTTATGCTCCTGATTTCTTAATTAATGCTGGAGGTATCATAAATGTTTATGGAGAGTTAGAGGGGTATTCAAAAGAGGAAAGTCTTAAAAAAACAGAAAATATCTACAATACAACACTAGAAATTTTTAAACTCTCACAGAAAGAAAATATTACTACTCATAGAGCTGCATTCAATATTGCTCAAAAAAGAATAGATAATCGTAAAAAAGAGAAAAACTCTTAACTCACCTAAAGAAATAATTATATTTTTGCAAGGCGATTGATTTTATTATCTTTCGCTTTTTTCATATAAATTATTAGGTTCTTTAAATGATCAATAGAAGACACATTCGGGTGAAAGTAATGCAATCAGTATATGCAATGATAAAGTCATATGATGATGATGTTTTAAGAGAAGAGAAATTTATTAAGTACAGTATTAAAAGAATGTTTGATTTGTATGTTTTGCTTCTAGATTTACTAGTTGAAGTTCAAAAACTGGCAGAAGAAAAGCAGGAAATCTCAAAGAAAAAATATTTAGCTACAGAAGAAGATCTGTCACCAAACAGAAAATTTGTTGAAAATAAGCTGATAAAAAAAATAGCAGAAAGCTCTTCATTAACCCTTTACAAAGAAGCTCAAAATCTAGATAATTGGTCAAAAGATGACGAGTACATTAAAATCATTTGGGATCTTTTACAAAATTCTGATATATTTTCTGAATATTTAAATAGTTCAGATGATTCTTTTAATTCAGATAAAGACTTTGTGGTTACTTTTTTTAGGAAGATTGTTGCTCCTAATACAAAATTAGCCGAGTATTTTGAGGGAGAAAACATAACTTGGGTAGATGATATTCCATTTGTAAATACATGGGTTGTCAGGTCTCTTACCAAACAAAAATCCGCCAATGCATTTAAGTTAGGTAGTTTATATAAAAATCAAGATGATCAAGATTTTGCTACAGATTTATTTAAAAAGGTCATACTAAATCATCATTCATTTGAAAATGATATTAAAATTCATACACCTAACTGGGAGACTGATAGAATTGCAGATATGGATATGATTTTAATAAAAATGGGAGTTTGTGAATTTTTAAATTTCCCATTTATTCCAACTAAAGTATCCATAAATGAATATATTGAGATAGCAAAAGACTATTCTTCAGAAAAAAGTGGCTACTTTGTTAATGGTGTTTTAGATAAACTTTCAAGAGAGTTCTTAAAAGATAAAAAAATTGTTAAAGTAGGTAGAGGCTTGCTTTAATTTATTATTTTTACCTAAAATATAATAACATTATGAATAAATTAATAACAACATCATTATTAGCATTATCTGTAGTTTTTTTTACTTCTTGTAATGAAGGAAATGCTTCATCTAAAGTAAAAAAGGAAAATGTAGATACTGCTAAAAAAAGAGATACGGAAATTAGTAAAGGAGCTGCAGAAATTCAATTTGACATTACTGAATATGATTTTGGAACTGTTAACGAAGGTGAAATTGTTGAGGCAAAATTTTTGGTAACCAACTCTGGTAAAACAGATTTAGTAATTTCTAATGTTCAACCTTCATGTGGGTGTACTGTTCCTGTATGGCCAAGAAATCCTATAAAACCAGGAGATTCAGCAGAGGTTTTAGCAAACTTTAATACTGCAGGTAAGCCTAATAGGCAGGCTAAAACATTAACACTCTTTACTAATACAGCACGTGGTAGAGAAATATTAAAATTAAAAGGTTCTGTTACTCCAAAGGCTTCATCAACAGTAAAAAAATAATAATAAATGATTAAATTATTAATATTACAAACGACTACACCTTCTGAAGGTTTTGGTAGTATGATGTTTCCAATGATAGCTCTTTTAGCAGTTTTTTATTTGTTCATGATATTACCTCAAAATAGAAAAAGAAAAAAAGAAAAAAAGTTTATATCAGAATTAAAAAAAGGTTCAAGAGTAGTAACTTCAAGTGGTATTCACGGAAAGTTGGTTGAATTAAATGATAAGGATAATACTGTAACTATAGAAACTGGAGCAGGAAAAATTAAATTTGAGAAAGCTGCAATCTCTGTAGATTTAAGTAAGAAATTCTTACCAACTCCCAAAAAAAAATAATTTTTAATTGAAAATAAAA
>JABAZK010000002.1:12568-16052 GCA_018608485.1 Flavobacteriaceae bacterium
GAACTAATTTTAGTTCGCTTTTTTTTGCGGTTAATTTTGAGGTTGCTCTCATATTAATTAGCTTGCAATAAATACTTCATATAATGAACAAAAAAAATAATAAATCAAATAAATTGTACTACACATTTATTTTGTTTTCCATTCTTTCAGTTGTTTTTTGGTTCATGACTAAGTTATCTAAAGAGTATGACACTTCAATAAAATACCCAGTTAGCTATATAAATTTACCTAGTAATAAATTACTTCAAGAAAAACCCTTGAAGTATATAGACATTCGGATTAAAGCTACTGGTTTTAAATTAATATCTTCAAAAGTATCACCTCGGAAGTTAACAATTGATGCTTCTAATATTTATGGTAAGTCATTAACAAATTATTATTTATTATTATCCCAGCAAAAACTGTCAGTTCAAAAACAAATGAATACTGGTGTTGAAGTAGCCTATTTTATAAAAGATTCTATACACTTTAATCTTGGGGTTTTAAATCAAAAAAAGGTACTAGTAAAACTAACATCTGAACTCACATTTGCAGACGGTTTTGAATTAAATAATTCTATTTTAATACAACCAGATTCTATCTTGTTAACAGGCCCAAAATCAACTTTAGACACTATTTCCTATATTTCAACCAGTTTGTTGCAAAAGAAAGAGCTAAATGTTTCAATTAATGAGTTTGTAGCTATTAAAGAGTTCAATCCTGATTCTAATGTAAGAGCAGAGAAAGATAAAGTTCTAATAACTGCATCAGTTGAAAGATTTACAGAGGGGTCTGTAGATGTTCCTATAAAGGTTTTAAATATACCTGAAGGAAAACAAATCAACACTTTCCCAAAATTTGTAAAAGTTACTTATAGAATTGCTCTTTCAAATTTTAATAAAATTGATAGCTCAACTTTTTTAATAGAATGTGACTATGGTATTTCTGAGGATAATAATTTACCTTATTTGATGCCCAAGTTAGTAAAGAGTTCATCCATGATAAAGAATGCTAGAATATCCCCTCAAAAGATAGACTTTTTAATAAATAAACAACTATGATTGTTGGTGTAACAGGAGGAATAGGTAGTGGAAAGTCTTATGTAGCTATGGCTTTATGTTCTTTTGAGAACACTGTTTATTTCCATGCAGATAAAGAGGCAAAATTACTCATGAATAAATCAGTAATTATAAAAGATAAAATTATCGATGCTTTTGGTAAAAAAAGCTATGATAATGGTGTCTTAAATAGAAAATATATTTCTTCTTTAGTTTTTAAAAACCCTCATCAATTAAAGATTTTGAATGCTATTGTTCATCCTCAAGTAAAATATCACTTTAAGAGATTTGTTGAAAGTCAAAATAAAAATACCATTGTTATATATGAAAATGCTATTATTTTTGAAACAAATGGTTCTTCTGTTTGTGATATAATTATATCTATAAATTCACCTAAAAATATTCGGATTAAAAGAATTATGAAAAGGGATGATATAACAGAAGATATAGTTCATAATATTATGAATAATCAATGGACAGAGGTTAAACGAAATTTACTTTCTAATTACATTATAAATAATATTGAAAAAGAGGAAACTTTGTTAAAAATTAAAAAATTATATAATATTTTAACAAAAAAAATGCTTTTCACTTAGGATAATTCATAAATTATGTTAAAATTTACCTGAAAATTAAGTTCTAGTGTTAATCTACGTTAAAATAGAAAAATACTTACCGCATAGGGTTATTTTTGATTTATGGGAAAAAGAATTTTTGTTCTAATTGTTCTACTAATGAGTATATCGCTCATTGGAATCATATCAGTTCAGTTATATTGGAGTAAAAATGCCATAGAAAGTAAAGATGTTCAATTTGGAGGAGATGTAAAAAAAGCTTTAGCAAGAGTCTCTGAAAGACTACAAATTAAAGAGCAAGATTTATACTATAACAAAATACAGAACTTCATTGAAACAAAGAGATTTTTAAATAAAGCACAAATTAAAAATTTTCTTATTCAACAGATTGATACCACAACTAAAAGTAGATTTTCTTTTGGAACAACTATTATAGAAGAAGATTTTAAAATCCCAGTGTTAGATATTCTAGATAAAAATGGATTTTATGACAATGATTCTATAGTAGTCAAAAGATTTACAAAAAAAAGTGATTTTTTTAAGGGGACTCTTATTATCAACGATAATGATTTTAAAGGTGCTTTTAAAGACAATACATTTTCAAGTATTGATAGGGTAGAGGATCTAGATAAAAAGCTTTTATCAGATGTATTTAAAGATTTTTACAAGAAAACTTTTCCAATAGAGGACAGAATCAATAATAGAGAATTAAATATCATTTTAAAAGAAGAACTTAATAGATATAATATTAATATTGATTTTAAATACGGCGTTTATAATAATGGTTTGGCTACAAAATTAAAATCAGGTTATTACACTATAGACACACAAAACAGTATCAGTTACCCCTTATTTATTACTGAGGAGGGAATTAGTGATTTTACTCTTTATATAGACTTCCCTGAAAAAACTAATCACATTTTATCAGATATTTCATATATCTTATTATTGTCCTTATTTTTCATATTCATTATTATAGTCGCCTTTTCAGGTTCTTTGTATCAATTAGTGAAACAGAAGAAAATTTCTGAAATAAAAACTGATTTCATTAACAATATGACTCATGAGTTTAAAACTCCAATAGCAACCATAAATTTAGCATTAGATTCAATAATAAATCCAAAAATAATAAATGATCAGGAAAAGATTTTGAGATATGTAAAAATGATTAGAGATGAGAATAAAAGAATGCATGGTCAAGTAGAAAATGTTTTAAGAATTTCTAGATTAAAGAAAAAACAAGTAGAAATTAATAAGGAAGCGTTAGATATGCATGATGTTATAAATGATGCTATATCTCACGTAAGTCTATTATCAAATGATAAGAAAGGTACCATAACAACTAATTTTGAAGCTATTCAATCAGAAATTTTAGTTAATCAGTTTCATATGACTAATGTCTTGGTTAATATGTTAGAAAATGCCTTAAAGTACTCAGACAATAGACCTAAAATTGATGTTTTTACACAAAATACCAATAAGAATTTAATTATAAAAATAATAGACGAGGGTATTGGTATCAGTAAAAATGCACAAAAACAAATTTTCAATAAATTTTATAGAGAACAAAAAGGAAATATTCATGATGTTAAAGGGCATGGGTTAGGATTGGCATACGTTAAAGAAATTCTAGACTCTCATCATGGAACAGTTTTTGTAGAAAGTGAAAAAGGAAAAGGAAGTACGTTCACAATTAAGTTACCATTAATATAAAATCAAAAACATGGGAAGTAAAAAAATTTTATTAGTAGAAGATGATCCAAATTTCGGAACAGTATTAAAAGATTATTTAGCATTAAATGACTATAATGTTACGCATGCTAAAGACGGTATTGAAGGATTAATTATGTTTAAAAACAATGATTTTGATCT
>JABAZK010000062.1 GCA_018608485.1 Flavobacteriaceae bacterium
AATCAAAGTTTTTTAACTAAATCCTACTATTTTTGTGATATATGCAAAAAGCCATTTTCAATATACAAAACGAGACTGATTTTGAGCGCTGTGCTTTGCAAGTGTTTAAACATCAGTTTGAAAATAATAAGGTGTACAGATCTTTTTGCGATTTGCTATACATTCACCCAAGTGATGTAAAAGATGTATCTCAAATTCCTTTTTTGCCCATTCAGTTTTTTAAAACCCACCAAGTTCTTTCCACCAACCAATCTGTTCAAGAAACGTTTAGCAGTTCGGGTACTACAGGAACTCATACAAGTAAGCATTTGGTAGCAGATCTAAGTTGGTATGAGACAAGTTATACCAGAGCATTTGAACATTTTTATGGGTCTGTTGAAGACTATACGGTTCTTGGGCTTTTGCCTAATTATTTAGAACGGGAGGGTTCTTCCTTAATTTATATGGTCAATGACTTTATCCATAAATCTAACAGCCCTAAGAGTGGTTTTTACTTAGACAATCTATCTGAGCTAACAAAAACACTGATAGCACTAGATCAAAAAGGAGAAAAAGTATTGTTAATTGGAGTTACGTTTGCATTGTTAGATCTCATAGAAAGCCAAACCTTTACATTAAATAATACCGTTATTATGGAAACAGGTGGCATGAAAGGAAGACGTAAAGAACTCATCAGAGAAGAATTACATGAAATTTTAGTTGCAGGTTTTGGCGTGTCTAAAATTCACTCAGAGTACGGTATGACCGAACTATTAAGCCAAGGGTATTCTACCGGAGATGGTGTTTTTGACTGCCCTCCCTGGATGAAAATACTTACCAGAGATACTGAAGATGCGCTTACTTTAGTTGGGGCAAACAAAACAGGAGGGCTAAATATTATAGATTTGGCCAACTACAATTCATGCTCATTTATTGCAACACAAGACTTAGGAAAAGTAAACAGCAACGGCCGTTTTGAGGTGCTAGGGCGTTTTGATCATTCAGATATTAGAGGATGTAATTTAATGGTGATGTAGAATCACCTCTATACCAACTAAGCTATTTTTAACAGAAAATAGTTCTTTTTTCCTCGCTGAAGCAACACATATGCATTGGCAATAATATCTGAAGTAGAAATCACAAAATCTTCTTTTACTTTTTCTTTATTCACAGAAATTGCGTTTTCTTTCAGGGCTCTTCTGGCTTCCCCATTAGATTTTAAGAATCCTGTTTTTGCAGCCAAGGCGCCAATCATATCTAATCCGTTATCAATGTCTTCTTTAGAAACCGATGCCTGAGGTACACCTTCAAATATATCTAAAAAGGTTTGTTCATCTAACGATTTTAAATCTTCAGAGGTAGACTTTCCAAAAAGAATTTGAGAAGCTTTAATCGCATTGTCAAAAGCTTCTTGGCCGTGCGTCATTATGGTAACTTCTTCTCCAATTTTCTTTTGTAACAACCTTAGGTGTGGGGTTTCTCTGTGTTCTGTAACTAGGGCTTCAATAGCCTTCTTATCTAAAAAAGTAAAGATTTTAATATATTTTTCTGCATCTTCATCAGAGGCATTTAACCAGTATTGGTAAAATTTGTAAGGAGAGGTTCTCTTGGCATCTAGCCACACATTTCCACCCTCTGTTTTACCAAACTTTGTACCATCAGCTTTGGTAACCAAGGGCACCGTAATGGCATAGGCTTTTCCTTGGGCTTTTCTTCTAATCAATTCTGTTCCAGTAGTAATATTTCCCCACTGGTCAGACCCTCCCATTTGTAACTTACAATCCATTTCTTTATACAAATGATAGAAATCATACCCTTGAAATAGTTGGTAGGTAAACTCCGTAAAGCTCATACCTACTTTAGATTCAGAACTTAAGCGTTTTTTTACTGAATCTTTAGCCATCATATAATTTACGGTGATGTGCTTCCCTATATCTCTTACAAAGTCTATTAAAGAAATGTCTTTCATCCAATCAAAGTTATTCACCAACTCAGCAGGGTTTTCTGTAGCATTAAAATCTAAAAACCTACCCAATTGTGCTTTAACACCTTCAATGTTTTTTTGCAAACTAGCTTCATCCAACAAATTTCTTTCTGCAGATTTACCCGATGGATCTCCAACCATACCGGTTGCACCTCCAACTAAGGCAATAGGTTTATGCCCAGCATTTTGAAAATGCTTTAAGATTAATATCTGAACCAAGCTACCAATATGCAATGAATCTGCAGTAGGGTCAAATCCTATATAACCTGCCGTAGCATGTTCTAGTAAGTGTGCTTCAGTATCAGGCATAATATCATGCAGTAATCCTCGCCATCGTAACTCTTCAACAAAATTTGTCATCTTCTTTCTTTATAAAAAGCAAAGATACATTTCTGAGGTAAATAAACTAAATTCGTGCTATGATTTTAGTTACAGGAGGCACAGGGTTGGTTGGTTCACATTTGTTAGTTCGTTTAGCACAAGAAAATGAACCTATAAGAGCTATTTATAGAACCTTAGAGAGTATTGAAAAAACTAAAAAAGTATTTTCATATTACACCAATATTGCTAAAGACTTATTTAACAACATAGAATGGGTACAGGCAAACATTACAGATGTACCGTCTATGATACCCGCTTTTAAAGATGTAAAAAAAGTCTACCATTGTGCAGCTGTCATTTCATTTGATCCTGCAGACTATAGAACCATGAGAAAGGTAAACATTCATGGCACCGCAATTATTGCCAATTTAGCGATAGATGCTAAAGTAGAAAAATTGTGTTTTGTAAGTTCTATAGCAACAATTGGAGATGATCCTAAAAAAGAGTTTGCTAACGAAGAAAATGATTGGGTAGGGAATGAAAAGAACAATGGGTATGCCATTACCAAGTATGGCGCAGAAACAGAAGTTTGGCGAGCTAGTCAAGAAGGAGTTGATGTTGTTATTGTAAATCCAGGGGTTATTCTAGGTAGTGGTTTTTGGGATTCAGGTTCAGGAAAAATGTTCTCGCAAATTCATAAAGGATTTCAATTTTATTCTGAAGGGGTAACCGGTTTTGTTGGAGTAAAAGATGTTATTAACGCGATGGTTCAGTTAATGCAAAGCAATTGTAAAAACGAACGATTTATTCTGGTATCTGAAAATAAAAGTTTTAAAGAAGTGCTATTTTCTATAGCTGAGGCTTTCGGAAAGAAAAAACCAACAAGATGTGTTCAGCCCTGGCAAGCTAGTCTATTGTGGCGCTGGGAGTGGTTGGTGTCAAAAACAACATCAAGAAAAATTAGGATGAGTAAGTATACCGCTAAAACATTGTTTAGAAAAACGTATTATTCTTCAGAAAAATGTAAAAAACAATTAAAGGTTACTTTTGAGAATATTGATGCTGTGATTCATCAGGTAAAAAATGATTTTTTAGTTTAAATTATTGAGGGAGCTTTTTTTTCAACACACTTTTAGTAGATATTTTTTTTCTTTTTAAAAAGTCAACCTTATCTCTTTTTTTAAGTTTATTGGGATTTTTAAATTTTATCTGTTCAATAGAATCATTTTTAATAGAATCTTTAACACGCTTTATTTTTTTAAACTTAGACTCTTCATCTTCTAAGAGTGAAATCACCTCGTTTAACATTGGCTCGTATACATCAACTTTAGAGATATAATAAAAATTACTTTGCTTAAAGCGAAGGCTATCTATTTTATACTTCTCATAAACAAGATGAACATAATTAAATCTATTTATTTGTTTAAAGTTTCTGAAGCCCTTAGCTGTAGTAGCTAAAACTAAATCTTTTAACAGTAAAACCATAGAATCTTTAGGGATAAGATCTTTAGGCTCTTCAAAAATTGTATTACTTGAACAAGAGGTGAGTAAAGAGAACAAAATAAGGGCAATAATTGGCTTTTTTATCATCTGTTAAATGTTATTCGTTTTCCTTTAACCTCGTTGTTAAAAACTCCTTCATGATATATTAAAACTCCATTAACAAATGTATGGGTTACACTTGAAGAGAAGGTGGTTCCTTCAAATGGAGACCATCCACATTTGTACAAGATATTTTCTTTACAGACTGTTTGAGGTGCCTTTAAATCTATTAAAACTAAATCTGCGTAATATCCCTCTCTTATAAAACCTCTATTTTCAATTTGAAAAATGATTGCCGGGTTATGACATGCTTTTTCGACTAGCTTTTCTATTGAGATTACTTTCTCAGAGACCTTTTCTAATAAAGCCAGTAAAGCGTGTTGAACCAGTGGACCACCACTTGGTGCTTTTAAATAAGAGTTAGATTTTTCTTCAAGGGTATGAGGAGCATGATCTGTGGCAATAATATCTAGCCGGTCATCTAACAATGCTTTCCATAATCCTTGCCTGTCTGCTGCTGTTTTAACCGCAGGATTCCATTTTATATGTGTTCCTTTTTCTTTGTAATCTTGATCTGAAAACCACAAATGATGAACACATACTTCTGACGTAATTTGTTTTTCCTCTAAAGGGATGTCATTTCTAAATAGTGTTGTTTCTTTTGCAGTAGACACATGAAACACATGCAATCTAGCCCCTGTTTTTTTTGCCAATTCAATGGCTCTTGAAGATGATAAATAACAGGCTTCTTCACTCCTTATTACAGGGTGTAACTCGATAGGGATGTGTTCGCCATATTGCGCTTTATGTTCAGCGGTATTTTTTTTGATGGTTTCTTCATCTTCACAATGTACAGAAATAATTAGTTTGGTAGAGGAGAAAATCTTCTCCAAGACCTCTAAATTATCCACCAACATATTTCCTGTAGAAGAGCCTAAAAATAATTTAATTCCTGCAACAGTTTTGGGGTCTGTTTTTAAAAGTTCCTCTAAGTTATCATTAGTGCCTCCAAACATAAAAGAATAATTGGCAAAGGATGTTTTTTCAGCGATATTAAATTTATCTTGTAATAATTGTTGATTGGTTGCCTGAGGAACTGTATTTGGCATTTCTATGAAGGTGGTAATACCACCAGCAACAGCAGCTCTGCTTTCTGAATCAATAGTTGCTTTATGTGTTAATCCTGGTTCTCTAAAATGAACCTGATCATCTATTAACCCTGGAATAAGATACTTTCCGGAAGCATCAATAACAGTCATAGAATTTGTTGTTATAGAGGAGCCAATTTTTTTAATCATGCCATTTTCTACAAGAAGATCACCAACAAATGAAGACCCTTCATTTACAATAGTAGCATTTTTTATCAGGTAAGAATTCATCGCAAGCCTTTAAATCTCATTTTTAGAACGCCAAAAAGCGCTTCATATATGATGCCTTCATTCATTTTTGAGGTTCCTTCTGTTCTATCGGTAAATATAACAGACACTTCTTTAATATTAAAGTTGTGTTTCCATGCTTTAAATTTCATTTCAATTTGAAAAGCATATCCTATAAAACGAATATTGTTTAAGTTAATAGTTTCCAATACACGCCTCTTATAACAAACAAAGCCAGCTGTAGTATCATGTATAGGGATTCTTGTAATAAAACGAACATATTTTGATGCAAAATATGATAGCAATACTCTTTTCATGGGCCAATTCACAACATTTACTCCTTTAGAATATCGAGAGCCTATAGAAACGTCTGCTCCTTCACTTTCACAGGCATTGTAGAGCCTTACTAAGTCTGCTGGGTTGTGAGAAAAATCAGCATCCATTTCTATGATATAATCATATTTTTTTTCAATAGCCCACTTAAAGCCGTGAATATAAGCAGTTCCTAAGCCGTTTTTCCCCTCTCTTTTTTCAATAAAAAGACAGTCAGAATAACGCAGAATTAAATCATCAACAATGGCAGCAGTTCCATCTGGAGAATTATCATCAACAACCAATATATGAAACTTTTTATACTGCTCAAAAACAGTTTTTATAATGGCTTCAATGTTTTCTTTTTCGTTATATGTTGGAATAATAACTAAAGTGTCGGACATAAAATGTGAAAGAATATGGGCAAATATACATTTTTTTATTACTAATTTTGTGATAATTTTAAATCCAACAATTAAGTAATGGAGGCGTTACAAAGAGATATTTTGTCAAATAATTGGATCACAATAATTTTTCTAGTATCGTTGGCAGTACTCTTTTTTCTCAAGCTATTTGAAGCTACAAAATTAAAAGGGTATGCCGCTTCTATTTTTAATAAGGGATTTATAGAAATAGAAGCAGAAGATAATCCCTCTCTTTTTTCTTTCTTTCACTTAGGGTTTTCTTTTTTCTTTTTTTTAATGATTACCATTACAGGTTATTTCTGTACAAACATATATAGTCAAAGAACTGTTTTTTTATTGCAAGATTACATACATGTGTTTAACTATGTTTTGTTGTATATGATTGTGAGGTTTGTAAGTATATCGTTATTGATTTTGTTATTTGAATTAAAACAGAGAATATCTTTATTTTTAATCTCTAAAAGAGGCTTTTTGTATTCAATTTCCATAGGTCTTCTATTTTTAAACATCATTTATTTTTACTCACTTCAGAGTAAATATCTTTTAATTACTGGTGTAGGGCTTCTTTTTCTTGTAAGATTCTTCATGATTTTGATGATAAACAAAAACCTGATTATTAAAGAGTTGTTTTATTTTATTTTGTACCTTTGCGCCTTCGAATTAGCACCGCTAATCGTTTTGTTTAGATGGATTTTTTAAATAAAAAGAAGAAGATAATGAAAGTGAAAACAATTCTGGTCTCTCAACCAGCACCAAAAACAGAAACCTCACCATATTCTGATTTGTCTGATAAACAGAAAGTCAAAATTGATTTTAGACCTTTCATTCATGTTGAAGGAGTTACCACTAAAGAGGTTAGAGCTCAAAAAATAGATTTATCAAACTTTACTGCCATAGTTCTTACTAGCAGAAACGCAGTAGATCATTTTTTCAGAATTGCAGAAGAAATGCGATTCAAAGTGCCAGATGCGATGAAGTATTTTTGTCAATCTGAGGCAGTTGCCTATTATTTGCAGAAATATGTAGTGTATAGAAAACGAAAAATATATGTTGGAAAAAGAACCTTTCCAGAATTAAGTAAGTTAATTAAAAAGCACAAAGAAGAGAAATTTTTATTGCCTTCGTCAGATAAGTTAAAGCCATTAATTCCTTCCGAATTAGATGCCTTAGGAGTTAACTGGAAAAGAGCAATTTTGTATAAAACTGTTGTAAGTGATTTATCTGATTTAGAAAATGTTTTTTACGATATTCTAGTCTTTTTTAGTCCTTCAGGAATAGATTCTTTATTTAGAAATTTCCCAGAATTTAAGCAAAATAATACTCGAATCGCAGTTTTTGGAAATTCTACGGTTAAAGCAGCTACGGAAGCTGGTTTAAAATGTAACATCACAGCACCATCTTTAGAAACACCTTCTATGACAATGGCGCTTGAAAAGTATATTAAAACTGCCAACAAAAAGTAAAAGAGATCTATATAAAAAATAATCTTTTATCAAAAACCAAGCATATTTGCTTGGTTTTTTTATGCAAATAGGGTAGCAAATACTTCTTCTATTTTTCCTACAAGAATAAGTTTTATGTCACTCTCTTTAAGTGTAATTTTATTGTATTTAGAAGCAACAAATGTTTTATACCCCAATTTTTTAGCTTCTAATATCCGTTGATCTATTTTTGAAACAGGTCTTATTTCTCCTGCCAAGCCTATTTCGGCAGCAAAGCAAACATTTGGAGAAATAGCAATATCTTGGTTAGAAGACAAAATGGAAGCGACAACCGCTAAATCAATAGCAGGATCGTCTATACTAATACCTCCAGTAATGTTTAAAAAGACATCTTTAGCAGCAAGCTTAAAGCCAGCTCTTTTTTCAAGAACGGCCAATACCATGTGAAGTCTTTTTAAATTATAGCCAGTTGTAGTTCTTTGAGGAGTTCCATAAACAGCTGTGCTAACTAAAGCTTGTACCTCTATCATTAAGGGTCTTATGCCCTCTAGTGTAGAAGAGATGGCTGTACCACTTAAATCTGCATCTTTTTTTGAGATTAAAATTTCAGAAGGATTAGAAACTTCTCTCAATCCGTCTGAGAGCATTTCATAAATACCTAATTCTGCTGTAGAACCAAATCTATTTTTTTGTGATCGTAAAATTCGATAAGTGTGATTTCTATCGCCTTCAAATTGTAGCACAACATCTACCATGTGTTCTAAAATTTTAGGACCAGCTATTTGCCCCTCCTTATTTATGTGACCAATTAACAGTACAGGAGTGCCTGTTTCTTTTGCAAATTTTATTAATTCCGCAGTGGTTTCTCTAATTTGAGAAATACTACCAGGAGATGCGTCTATGGCGTTTGTGTGAAGTGTTTGAATAGAATCAATTACTAAAACTTGTGGCTGAACTTTTTCTATATTTTTAAATATTTGTTGGGTATTGGTCTCTGTTAAAATAAGACAATTAGAGGCGTTTTTTTGAATTCTTTCTGCCCTCATTTTTATCTGTGATTGACTTTCTTCACCTGACACATACAACACCTTATCTTGTATTGCTAGTGATATTTGTAATATAAGTGTAGATTTTCCAATTCCTGGCTCACCTCCTAATAATGTGACAGAGCCCTTTACTAGACCACCACCTAAAACAGTATCAAGTTCTTTGTTTTTTGTGGGAATTCTTTCCTCTGCATTCAATTGAATTTCTTCAATTTTTAAAGGTTTAGAGATTGTTTTTGCAGCATTAGATTGTTTCCATTCTCTAGCTACTTCTTTTTGGATCACTTCTTCAACAATGGTATTCCATTCATTACAAGCACTGCATTGGCCCATCCATTTTGCATGCTGGGTTCCACAATTTTGACAAAAAAAAGTAGTTTTAGCCTTCGCCATTATAAATATATTTACACAAAGAAAAGAAAATTACTTTGCTTTATTGCAGATTGGCAACAGTAAAAAAGAGAGACCGCCAAAAAGGATAATCATGGCTGTTTGTGCGGCCCACATAACACTTCCAAAAGCGGTTGAAGGCTCTTCGGGCACACCAAATAGGGTAAATGCCCCAGCTACCGCTAATGGGTACAACCCAATACCACCATTCGTGGCAGCAATGCTAAAACCACCAGCAATAAAACCCACCAGTATCCCCCCAAACGGAACTTCTAGCCCTTCAATTGCAGGAATGGTAGCCCAAAACATACACACATACATAACCCAAATAAATACCGTATGAAAAATGAAAGCCCATTTGTTTTTCATTCTAAAAATACTGGTAATTCCCTCAACGAGACTTTTAACAAAGCTTTTGATTTTTAGCCCTATACCTGTTGTTGATTTTTGAACATATTTGTAAAAGAAAAACCCTCCAAGTAAGCATGAAATTAGAATAATAGCTATTTTTAAAGGATCTACATTTTTGGTTACCAATTGAACAATAAAATCAAACTGAATTAACAGGGTAATTCCTATAATCAAAAACATCATAAAAAGATCAGCTATACGCTCTGCAACAATGGTTCCAAATCCTTTTTCAAATGGAATATTTTCATAATTAGTCATCACTGATGCCCTAGAAACTTCTCCAGCTCTAGGGATGGCCAAATTTACAAAATAGCCAATCAAAACTGCCAAAGTACTATTTATGAATCTAGGGTTGTAACCCAAAGGCTCCAACATAAATTTCCATCTGTAGGCTCTAGATAAGTGACTTAAAATCCCAAAACATAAACCAAGTGCAATCCACCAATAATTTGCATTTTTAAAGTATTCTAAAAGTGTTTTTGGCGGAATAATTGTAAATAAATACCAAACTAAACCTCCTCCAAAAAGAAGAGGGATAATTATTTTTAAGGTTTTTTTTATTTTTAAGGTCAAAATTAGATCAGTAGATTAGAATTTTCATCTGGAAAAACAAGTGCAGGTTTGTATACTTTAGCTTTTTCAAAATCCATGAAAGCATAAGTAATTAAAATTAAAACATCTCCAACAGCTACTCTCCTTGCTGCTGCTCCGTTTAAAGTAATTTCACCGCTTTTTCTTGGCCCAGGAATTACGTAAGTTTCAAGGCGTTCTCCGTTATTATTATTAACAACTTGCACACGTTCTCCTTCTATAATATTAGCTGCATCCATTAAATCTTCATCTATGGTAATACTCCCAATATAATTTAAATCAGCACCTGTTACTTTAACACGGTGGATTTTTGATTTTACAACTTGAACTAACATCCGGCAAAAGTACTACTTTTTTAAAAATCTGGAATTAAATTCAAGTTAAAAAGAAATTAGAATTATAGAGCCATAGTGTCAATTAAACGAACCTTATCTGCATGCACTGCAATAAAAGCACGATAATTTTTGTTAGATGAAATAGTTAAAGCAGGTGTCAGATTTTCTTCATCTGCAATAACAAAATACTCCAATTCAAAAAGAGGATTTTTATCAAACTGTTCACCCACCCATGAATTTATTTTTTCTATGGCTTTATTGTCTATTAGTTCTTTTACCCTACATAATGTCTCATAGATGATCGCTCCTTCTTCTTTTTCTTTTTCAGAAAGGAGCTGGTTCCTTGAGCTCATAGCTAAGCCATTTTTTTCTCTAAAAGTTGGACATCCTACCACAGATACGGGCAAATGGTTTTTCTGAACCATTTTTCTAATTATTTGTAGTTGCTGAAAGTCTTTCTCGCCAAAATAAGCATTTGTTGGAGTCACAATTTCGAATAGTTTTTTCACAATAGTGCCTACTCCATTAAAGTGCCCTTCTCTAAATTTTCCTTCCATTTGAATTTCTAGCCCATCAAACTCAAAATGGTTTGAGGATACAGTATTGGAATAAATTTCTTCAGTAGATGGAATAAAGGCAATATCACAAGAAACACTTTGCAGCAAGGTTAAATCACTTTCAAGAGTTCTTGGGTAATTTTCTAAATCTTCCCTTTTGTTAAATTGTGTAGGGTTTACAAAAATACTAGCAACAGTAATCTCATTGTTGTCAACAGATTCTTTAACTAAAGATAGGTGTCCATTGTGCAAAGCACCCATTGTTGGAACAAAACCTATTGTGAAGTTTTTAGAACTATACCCTTTAAAATATGTCTTTAGCTCTTTCTTGGTTTTAAAAACCTTCATAATATAATATCGTGTATGACCGCAAACTTAGCATTTTAACACGACTTTTGTATAAAAATTCGTACTTTTGCAAACTTATATAAAGGCTTAGATTCAATGAAAGATAAGAGAATATTATATGTTTCTTCTGAGGTTGTTCCTTATTTACCAGAAACAGAGATAGCATCCACTGCATTCAATGTAGCGAAGAAGGCTCATTCTAAAGGTGTACAGACAAGAATATTTATGCCTCGTTTTGGGGTTATTAATGAGAGAAGACATCAATTACACGAAGTAATTCGTTTGTCAGGAATGAATTTAATAATTAATGACATGGACATGCCTTTAATTATTAAAGTAGCTTCAATTCCTAAAGAAAGAATGCAAGTTTATTTTATTGATAATGATGAATACTTTAAAAGGAAAGCTATTTTTTCAGATGAAGATGATCAATTATTTTCAGACAATGATGAAAGAGCAATTTTCTTTGCCAAAGGAGTTGTTGAGACTGTGAAAAAATTAAACTGGGCTCCAGATATTATTCATGTTCACGGATGGATGGCATCATTGTTGCCATTATACATTAAAGAATATTACAGTGAAGAGCCGTTGTTTTCAGAAAGTAAAATAGTAACCTCTGTGTATGATAAAGATTTTGAAGGATCGTTAAATACCGAACTTGTTGAAAAAATTAAATTTGATAAAATTTCAGATGAAAAGACTAGCATTTTAAATGAACCTAACTATACAAATATTATAAAAAGCGCAGTATCAAATTCTGATGCAATAGTTAAAGGAAGCAAACAAATTCCTGACGAGATTGATGAGGAAATTATAAAAAATGATATACCTGCGTTATCATTTCAAGAAGAAGATTCTTTTGAATCTTACTTAAATTTTTACGAAGAACTTATTTCAGAAGAGTAAACTTAGGTTGGTTATGTTAAGAAAATATATGAAAGCAACAATATCCGTTGTAATTACAGTGTTTCTTTTGGTGTCTATTGTTTCATGTGAAGAAGATTTTACTGACATAGGAACGTCTATTGTTAACAATGGAGAATTTTCAACGAATGATACGGTTTTTGAAATAGAAGTTACTGGTAAAAACATCGAAAATGTTCAAGCAGATGGATTTCAAATTGGGGGAATTCTAGGGCAATACTTATTAGGTGTTTACAATAATAGCAATTACAAAAAAATAGAAGCATCAATTATCTCCCAACTCGCTATACCCTCAGATTTAACACTTGTAGACAATACATTTGGTTCAGATACTACTGTGGTTACTACCATAGATACAGTTCTGTTAAGAATTCCCTACAACGCTTCATTGTTAACTACCGCAGTAGTAAATTCTGATTATCAACTAGATTCAATAATTGGAAATCAACTAGTGCCATTTTCACTCAATGTTTATAGATTAGAAACCTATTTAAGCAATTTAAACCCATCTTCACCTGCTCTATCTAATATTTATCCGTCTGATCAAATTTATGATGCAGGTACGCAAAAGTTAAATAGTGTTGAAGACATACAGTTTATGCCTAACAGAAGAGATACTGCAAGTTTCATAAAAAGAAAGCTAAGTACTGGAGAAGTATATACCACAGATACCATTTCGTTTCCTAACTTAACACCTTCCATTAATATTCCTCTTAAAGAAGATTTGATTCAAGAGCTCCTTTTTGATCAATATGAAACTTCAAATTTTACATCTCAAGACGCCTTTAACAATTATTTTAGAGGAATTAAAATACAAGCAGAGGGAGATGATGGTTCGTTAATGTCTTTAAGTCTTAATGGCACAGGTTTACAGCCGTTAATTGACATATACTACACTAATACAATTTTAACAGATGGTGGAACGGTGGTATATGACACTATTAAAAAAACAGATTCTTTTTTACTGTCAGGCATTAGAAACAGCCATTATAAAACAACGCCAGGGCAATCTTCAGGGCCAAATAATACAGCAATTCAAGGGACTGCTGGATCTATGGCTCAATTAAAAATATTAGGGGATGATAATGATCTCAATGGGCTACCAGACCAACTAGAAGAGCTTAGAACAAAAAACTGGCTAATTAATGATGCTCGCATTACTCTTTATGTAGACAAAGAGGTTATTGAGCCAGATACTACTGCTACTCCCTATCGATTGTTTATTTATAAAGATGGCTTAACCAGCTCTGGTGAAGAGAGGCCACGTCAAGTTTTAGACTATATGACAGAAGGAGTTAATGAAGTTGGAGGTTCTTTAGAATTAGATAGTCAGGATAAACCAGATAGGTATACGTTTAATATAACTGATTATATATCAGAACTTCTATCAGGAGATATCAATGATTTGCCTCAACTAGGTGTAAGGGTCTTCAACCCAACTGATCTTCCAGCATCTACTGCAGATACCATTGTGAGAAATTATAACTGGAATCCAAAAGCAATCATGTTGCTGAATCACAATACTCAAGACGCTTCAAGAAAAGCGAAATTAACCATAGCATACACTGTCAAAACAGAAGAAAACTAACAAAAAATTAATTGAAAAAGAATTTTTATGTGTGGAATAACAGGATATATAGGTAATAAACAGGCATACCCTATTATTATTAATGGGTTAAAAAGATTAGAATACAGAGGTTACGATAGTGCTGGTATTATGATCTATGATGGTGTTGATGTAAATCTATCCAAAACAAAAGGGAAAGTTTCATCTTTAGAAGAAATAATAGAAAATAATCCAACAAGAAAAGAAGGAACTATTGGTATAGGTCATACAAGATGGGCTACTCACGGGGTTCCAAATGATGTAAATTCTCATCCTCACACTTCGCAGTCTGGAAATTTAGTAATTGTTCACAATGGGATTATTGAAAATTATGATACCCTAAGAAAAGAATTATCTTCAAGAGGTTACTCTTTTCAGAGTGATACAGATACTGAAGTTCTTGTGAATTTAATTGAAGAAGTTAAAAAGCAAGAAGAATGTAAGTTAGGGAAAGCAGTACAAATAGCTCTTACCCAGGTAACAGGAGCTTATGCAATTGCTGTTTTTGACAAAGAAAAACCTAATGAAATTATTGTAGCAAGATTAGGAAGCCCTATTGCTATTGGTGTAGGCAAGAATAATGAAGAATTCTTTGTTGCTTCAGATGCCTCTCCTTTTATTGAGTTTACTAAAAATGTGATGTACTTAGAAGATGAAGAAATGGCTATTGTGAAGCTTGGAAGAGATATTCGAGTAAGAAAAATAATGGATGATTCGTCTGTAGAGCCAACTATTCAAAAACTTAAATTAAGTTTAGAACAAATAGAAAAAGGTGGGTACGACCATTTCATGATTAAAGAGATTCATGAACAGCCTAAAGCAATTATAGATACCTACAGAGGAAGAATGTTGGCCAATCAAGGGATTATAAAAATGGCAGGGGTAGATAATAACCTTGAGAAATTTTTAAATGCTAGACGAATTATTATTGTGGCTTGTGGTACCTCTTGGCATGCAGGATTAGTAGGAGAGTATTTAATTGAAGAAATGGCTAGAATACCAGTAGAGGTAGAATATGCCTCTGAGTTTAGATATAGAAATCCAATTATTACTCCCGATGATGTTGTGATTGCTATTTCTCAGTCTGGTGAAACCGCCGATACTTTGGCTGCTATAAAATTAGCAAAGTCTAAAGGAGCATTTGTTTTTGGAGTTTGTAATGTAGTAGGGTCATCAATTGCCAGAGAGACACATGCTGGTGCATATACGCATGCTGGACCAGAGATTGGTGTGGCTTCAACAAAAGCATTTACAACACAAATTACAGTATTGTCTCTAATAGCTTTAAAGCTTGCAAAGGAAAAAGGAACGCTATCAAAATCTGAATTTCACGCTTATTTGCAAAAAATGCAATTGATACCTAATAAGGTTCAAAAATTGCTAGAAATAGACGATAAAGTAAAAGAGATTGCTAGTATTTATAAAGATGCTAAAAACTGTCTATATCTTGGAAGAGGGTTTAATTTCCCTGTTGCCTTAGAAGGCGCCTTAAAATTAAAGGAAATTTCATATATCCACGCAGAGGGATATCCTGCTGCTGAAATGAAACATGGCCCTATAGCCTTAATAGACGAAGACATGCCTTTATTTGTGATTGCTACGAAAAAAGGGCACTACGAAAAAGTAGTCAGTAATATTCAAGAAATAAAATCTAGAAGCGGTAAAATTATTGCTATTGTTACCGAAGGAGATGTTACGGTAAAAGAAATTGCAGATCACGTGATTGAAATACCAGAAACCGAGGAGGCACTTACACCACTTTTAACGACCATCCCTTTTCAGCTACTGTCGTACCATATTGCAGTTATGTTAGATAAGAATGTAGATCAACCGAGAAACTTAGCCAAATCAGTTACAGTTGAGTAATTTGTAATGGTTCTTTTTTTAGTTACAATTTCTATATTTACAACATTAGCAAGGGGCTTTTAATTTTACCAGGAAGTTTTATTGTAGTAGCCATCTTACACGTTGTGTCTATGAAAATGACCAAGATTTTTGAGGCTAAAAAAATACACTACAGAAAGTTCTTTTGGCATTTCTACGGAATTACTTTCATGCTAAGCGGTGGAATCAACCTCATAGAAAAAGGAGAATATGGGTGGAGTTTTTTAATTCAATTTTTAGTCTGCTTGGTGACGGTAATTTTAAATTTCACATGAAATATGGAGCAAAAAATCAGCTAAATCTTATCATGTACTTGGCTATGTTCTCCGTTGTTCCATAAGGTTAAAATATCAGTTGCCACACTAGCGCCACTACCTGCTGCAATGGCAAATTGGCTTCTGCATCCCGATAAGGTTCCGCAAACATAGACGCTTTCAGTAACTAAATAATTTTCATTTCTTAATTGAATTCTATCTTTGGATGCTTTTGCGCTTTGAT
>JABAZK010000025.1 GCA_018608485.1 Flavobacteriaceae bacterium
CTAGTCCATATTTATTTTCTGATGCATTAAAATAGGTTTCTAAAGAAGGTGTAGCGGAACCTAATAGAATTTTCCCTTTATGTAAATGAGACAATACTATAGCTGCATCACGGGCATTATACCTAGGTGAAGGCTCAAATTGTTTGTAAGAAGTTTCATGCTCCTCATCAACCACTACTATCCCTAAATTATTAAAAGGTAAAAAAATTGAAGAACGAGCTCCTAAAATAATTTGGGCTTTGGGTTTATTTTCTAGAACATTATTCCACACCTCTACTCTTTCATTCATTGAGTATTTTGAATGAAATACTGAGATTTGATTTCCAAAATAGTTTTGTAATCTTGATATAATTTGAGTAGTTAAAGCTATTTCTGGTAATAAAAACAAGGCTTGTTTTCCCGAATCTAAAGTTTCTTGAATAAGTTTAGTATATACTTCTGTTTTACCTGAACTTGTAATACCATGTAATAAAATTACATCTTTTGTAGTAAAAGAAGTTTTAATTTCTTTGAGTGCTTGTTTTTGGTAATCATTTAATTTTTTTAAAGCACTCGTTTCTCCATTATATGAAATCCTATCAGTTTTAATAAAATAAAACTCTAACACTCCTTTTACTTCTAGAGCTTTAATAATTGTAGAGGAAGCTCCAGAAACCTTTTCTAAGTCTTTAACCTTTATTGGTTTTTTAGAAGCTGATAATTGGAAAAAAGTCATTATAACTTCTCTCTGCTTGGCAGCTCTAGATAATTCATTCATCAATAATTCTAAAGAATTTTCTGAATTGTAATTATTACTTAAACGAACATATTTTATTAATTTAGGTTTATACTGTTCATAAATTTCTTCTTTAATATAAACAGCAGATTTTTGAATTAACTCATTAATAATTGGCAATACTTTCTTTTTCCCAAGAATATCAACTACCTGATGAATTGTTAATTGAGATTGATGTTGTAAAGCTTCATAAATAAGAAATTCTTCATCATTTAATATATCTTTATTGTCAAATGATTCATTTTTAAAAATAATAGTTTCACTTTCTAATAAAAAAGCAGAAGGTAATGCAGCCCTGTACACATCTCCCAAGCCACACATGTAATAGGTAGAAATCCACTCCCAATGTTTTAATTGATGTTCTGTAACTATTGGTTTATTGTCTAAAATTTGTAGAATTTCTTTAGCATCATAAGTCTCTGGTGGTATTTGGTGCAATTTAAAAACCAATGCAGTGTACATTTTGGTCTTCCCAAAAGATACAGCAACTCGCATTCCTTTTTTAAGAAATTCGTATTCATATTGTGTTACAGAATACGTAAAAGTTTTCTGAATAGGAATGGGTAAAATAACATCTATAAAATGTCCTGACACTTAAATTATTAATTTTAATCGTTAAGCATTGCACTTAAGGAATGAATTACTATTAGGATTGAAAGCTCTTTTTATACTATACCAACAGTTTCCTCAAAACTACTGAATTTTTAGTACATTGTGTTTAGAATAATAAATGGATTTATGACAAGTAATGAATGGAAATCTAGAGGTAATTTTCTAAAAGTAAATAACAATCGTTTGTTTGTTATTGATACTAATAATGATAGTAATAAATCTCAAAAATCTATGGTAGTTCTCCATGGATATCCTACTTCATCATTGGATTACTATAAAGTATTACCAGAATTATCTAAAAGCTACAGAGTAATTTTACATGATCACCTAGGTTTTGGTTTTTCGGATAAACCAAAAAATGTTGTTTATTCATTAGTTAAACAAGCAGATATCGCCTTAGAATTATGGCGTCAGTTAGGTTTAAAAAAAATATACTTATTTGCACATGACTACGGAACATCTGTGGCTACTGAAATTATAGCTCGCTACAATGCAAATGAATTGGACATAAAAATCGAACAGTTAATTTTAACTAATGGTAGTATTCACATTGAATTATCTCAATTAAGAACTATTCAAAAACTTCTAAAACATAAGTTTTTGGGGAAATATGTTGCTAAACTCACCAACTTTCCCATTTTCAGAAAAAACATGAAAAACATTTATTTTGACAGCTCTAAAGTAACAGATAATGAACTTAAAGAAATGTGGGAATTAATTGAGTTAAATGGAGGGAGAGAAGTCATACATAAGCTAACCCAATACATTAATGAGCGATATTTATATTGGGATCGGTGGATTGGTGCGTTAAAGGAAACTCGGGTGCAAACTAAAATTATTTGGGCAAAAAACGATCCTATTGCCGTTCCTGCTATTGCTAAATTACTCGCAAAAGAAATTCCAAACAATATATTATTTTGGATGGAAAATACGGGGCATTTTTTAATGTTGGAGAGCCCCAAAGAGTTGTTGGAATTAATTTTAAAAAATAACTATAATAATAATTGAAATTAGTTTTCCAACTTAGAAGCCTTTCTTGTTCCTTCGTACAATTCATACTTCACAAACTTGCAATCTAAATCAGCATTTTTCAATTCAATTCTTTTTGATGTCCTTAGACCCACATGTTTTAAAGCTTGCATATCTGAGGTAATCATCCATGCTGTTGAGTTTGGGTAATTGTGTTTTAAAGTATCTCCAACTTTTTTATAGAACTCATTTACATCTATATTTAAACGCTCACCATAAGGAGGATTAAATAAAATTGTTGTATTACCAAAAACTTCTTTTGTGGAATTGAAAAAATTAACGTGATGAACCCCTATAAACTCATCCAAATTAGCATTGATAATATTTTGTTTTGCTTTTGATACTGCAGAAGGGGCTTTATCAAACCCCATGATTTTGAAATGAGAATTAGTAATTTTTTTTAGAAGTGCGTCCTGTATGGTAAAGTAAAGATCTTCATCGTAATTTTTCCAACGCTCAAATGCAAATTGTTTTCTATTAATATTTGCAGGTATTTTACAAGCTATCATACAAGCTTCTATTAGTATGGTTCCAGAACCACACATGGGGTCTATAAAATTCTCATCACCTGAATAACCAGAAAGCAATACCAAACCAGCAGCTAAAACTTCATTAATTGGTGCAATATTAGTAGCACTTCTGTACCCTCTTTTATGTAATGAATCTCCAGATGAATCTAGAGAAATTGTACACCAATCTTTCTGTATGTGAACATGAATTTTAACATCAGGGTAATCTAAGTCTACATTAGGTCTTTTACTGTATTTATGCCTGAAATAATCTGCAACTGCATCTTTAGATTTTAAGGCTATATAATGAGAGTTACTAGTAAAATTTTTTGAATTAACTACAGCCCCAATTGCAAAAGTACCCTCAACATCTAGATATTTTTCCCATTTAATTTTTTGAATAGCCTCATACAAATCTTCCTCATCATAAACTTTACAAGTTCTAATGGGTTTTAAAATACGAATAGCTGTCCTTAAAGCAATATTAGCTTTGTACAAGAAACCTTGATCACCTCTAAAAGTAACACTTCTTATACCTTCTTTAATATCTTGGGCTCCAAGTTTCTTTAGTTCTTCAGCTAAAACACCTTCCAAACCCTTTAGAGTTGTGGCCGTCATTTTAAAATTAGTATTCATATTTCAAAGGTTAGGCTGCAAAAATACACTTTAATAACTCTTTTTTGATATAAGAAATTAGAAAAAAATTAATTCATTTATATTCCTGTAGTAGAACATTATTTCTGAAAGAAAAGTTTATTTTTGTAATCACTATTTAAATATGAATAAATCAGATTGGTTCACAGATTGGTTTAACACCTCTTATTATCATACACTCTACAAAGACAGAAATGATAAAGATGCCCAATTATTCATGAGAAATATTATTAATTTTTTAAAAATTCCGTCATCTTCTCATTTACTTGATTTACCCTGCGGAAAAGGTAGGCATTCAATTTATTTAAATTCTCTAGGCTATAAAGTAACCGGCGCAGATTTGTCTGAAAATAGCATACAAGCAGCAAAAAAATACGAAAATAACACCCTAAATTTTAAGTTAAAAGACATGAGAAAACCTTTTAACATTAAATATGACGCTGTTTTTAATCTTTTTACAAGTTTTGGATATTTTGAAAACGATATGGATGATATCTTAGTTTTAAAAAACATACATAAAGGCTTACGTGAAAATGGTTTATTAGTTCTTGATTTTTTAAATGTTGTAAATGTTGAAAAAAAATTAGTAAAAAAAGAAGTAAAAATTGTTGATGAAATTACATTTAATTTACAACGAGAAATTAAAGATGGTTTTATCTTAAAGCATATTACATTTACAGACAAAGGAGTAAACCATTCATTCTCAGAAAGAGTTAAATACCTTACCCTTAAAAAATTCGAATTGTATTTTTTTGAGGCTGGATTAAAAATTAATCATATTTTTGGTGACTATCATTTAGCTAAATTCAATCCAGAAACCTCGGAAAGGTTAATATTTGTAGTATCATGATGACGTATTTATTGTTATTAGCCTCAGTTTTATTGGGCGCCTTAGTAGTTTTAATTTTAAAACCATCAAAAAAAACTGTTCGTTTGTTGTTAGCCTTCAGTGGTGCGTATCTTTTATCGGTTGCAATTTTACATTTATTGCCAGAGGTTTATAATGGTTCGTCAGATAATAACATTATGGGTATATGTATCCTATCAGGTGTTATTTTACAATCTGTATTAGAATCTTTTTCAAAGGGAGCGGAACATGGTCATATTCATATCCATACAAACGGAAGAACTTTTCCGAGATTATTATTTGTTAGTTTATGTGTACATGCATTTTCTGAGGGCTTACCAATTTACCACTCTGGAGATAATTTACTTTGGGCGATCATTGTTCATAAAATACCAATAGCCATTATTTTAACTATATTTCTAGTAAATAGTAATTTTTCAAAAAAAACAATTGGAATCTTTTTAACTGTATTTGCTCTAATGAGCCCTTTAGGAGTTTTACTTTCTGATAAATTTATGTTTTTTGAACTCTATAACTCGGAAATTACAGCAGTAATAATTGGGGTGTTTTTACACATCTCTACGATAATTTTATTTGAAAGTTCAGAAAATCATAATTTCAACTTGCATAAGTTTTTAGCCATAATAGCTGGAATATTTTTGACTATTTTCACGCTTTAGTTAGCAACTTCATTAATAAATTTAATTCTCATTAATCGAAGTTCTTCATCATCATATTCTCCATCAAACTCATCTAAAGCTTCTTGAATATTATCAGATTCTGCCACCATGAAATACTCGTAGATATCTTCTTGTTGATCTTCATCTAAAAGATCATCTAAAGAATAATCAATATTTAACTTGGTTCCTGAATAAATGATTACTTCCATTTCTTTAATTAATTCGTCCATTTCTAATCCTTTAGATTTAGCTATATCAATTAAAGGTAACTTTCTGTCTGTATTCTGGATGATGAATAATTTTAATCCTGAATTTACACCAGTACTTTTCACAATTAAATCATCTGGTCTAACTACGTCAAATTCAATAACGTATTTAGAAATTAAATCAACAAATTCTTTTCCAAACTTTCTAGCCTTCCCTTCTCCAACTCCATGAACCTTAGACAATTCCTCTAAATTAGTTGGGTATTTCAAGGCCATATCATCTAAGGAAGGATCTTGAAAAACTGCAAACGGAGGAACACCCTGCTTGACTGCTACTTTCTTTCTGAGACTTTTTAAAAATTTAATTAATTTTTCATCAGCCGAAGCTCCTGAACTTGGCTCATTTGTTATAATATCTGAAGTATTCTCTTGAGAATAAACATGATCCTCAGACATTAAAAATGATGAGGGTTTATTCAAAAACTTTTCTCCTTCTTTAGAAAGTTTTACAACACCGTATTGTTCAATTTCTTTACGAATAAAATTTACTACTAAAACTTGTCTTAATAGAGCCATCCAATAGGATGCATCCTTTTCCTTACCTATACCAAAAAATGGTTTTAAATTTGTTTTGTGTGAATTTAGCAATGCATTTTCCTTTCCAATTATTGCATTTACTATATCTTTTGATTTGTATTTTTCCTTTGTATCTCTTACAACAGATAAGAGCTTAACAACATCAACACTTGCCTCATGTTTTTTCTTTGGATTTTTTGTGTTGTCATCCATTTGAGCACCATCACCGTTAATTTCGTCAAAATATTCACCGAAATAATGCAATAAATATTTTCTTCTAGACATTGACGTTTCCGCATAACCAACAACTTCTTGAAGTAAAGCATGGCCAATTTCTTGTTCTGCAATTGGTTTGCTAGCCATAAATTTCTCTAACTTCTCTATGTCTTTGTATGCATAAAAGGCCAAACAATATCCCTCACCATCATCTCTTCCTGCCCTACCCGTTTCTTGGTAATAGCTCTCTAAACTTTTAGGAATATCATGATGAATTACAAAGCGAACATCAGGTTTGTCTATTCCCATACCAAAAGCTATCGTGGCTACAACTACATCACAATCTTCCATTAAAAACATATCTTGATGCTTAACTCTAGTCTTAGCATCTAAACCAGCGTGGTAAGGAACTGCTTTTATATTGTTTACTTGTAATACTTGTGCAATCTCTTCAACTTTTTTCCTGCTTAAACAATAAATGATTCCTGATTTACCCTCTCTTTGTTTTACAAAACGAATAATATCTTTTTCTACATCTTTTGTTTTTGGTCTTACTTCATAAAATAAATTAGACCTATTAAATGATGCCTTAAATGTTGTTGCATCACTTATTCCTAAAGTTTTTAAAATATCTTCTTGTACTTTTTCTGTTGCTGTTGCTGTAAGACCAATTACTGGAACATTATCAATCTGTTCTATAATATGTTTCAAATTTCTATATTCTGGTCTAAAGTCGTGGCCCCACTCAGAAATACAATGAGCTTCATCTATAGCAACAAAAGAAATAGTTTGTTGTTTTAAAAAACTAACATACTCTTCTTTTATTAAAGATTCTGGAGCAACATATAAAAGTTTTGTTATGCCTTCCTGGATATCACTTTTAACTTGAGCTACTTCAGATTTATTTAATGATGAGTTTAGCACATGTGCAACACCATTGTGTTCAGATATACCTCTAATGGCATCCACTTGATTTTTCATTAATGCTATCAAAGGAGATATCACTATTGCAGTGCCCTCATTCATTAGCGCTGGTAATTGATAACAAAGAGATTTTCCTCCCCCAGTTGGCATTATTACAAAGGTGTTCTTTTTTTGAAGTATGCTTTTAATAACTTCTTCTTGCAAACCTTTGAATTGTGAAAAACCAAAAAATTTTTTTAAAGGTGAGTGTATGTCCATTATAAAATGTTATTCGTTTAGCTCTTTTTTTAGCTAACTATACAATTTTGTTGAGGTCTCTTATTTTTGTAGTAAATTTGTACGCTCGTTTAACAACTTAAATATAAGACTTTTTTTTATTTTAATATTATAATTAAAGTTATAAGTTTTTTAATTAAAAATCTCTACAAAAAGTAGTTTTTATGAGTAAGAACCAAAAAAATAATTAATGACTCAAGAGAAAGAAATGTCATTTTTAAATCATCTAGAAGAACTTAGGTGGCATTTAGTAAGAAGTATTGTTGCAATATTTGTAATAGCAATCGTTTTATTTACATTTCAAGAATATGTGTACAATGAGTTTCTTTTAGCACATATAGACTCCAACTTTATAACATACAGGTTGTTTTGTGATTTATTTTCTGTCATTGGAATTGAAAGTAATTTTTGCAGCTTAGACTACCCCAATACATTGCAAGTACTTAAGCCTACACAACAATTAATGAATTCTATATGGTCTTCATTTATTTTAGGATCAATAGTAGCTTTCCCATATATTTTATGGGAGTTTTGGAAATTTATTTCTCCAGGACTACATATAAATGAAATTAAAAAATCAAGGGGATTTATATTTACTGCCTCAATTTTATTTTTTATTGGGGTTTTATTTAGTTTTTATATTATAGCTCCTATTTCTGTTAATTTTTTATACACTTATCAGATAAGTGATAAATTAGTTAATCAATTTACCATGGAAGCTCACATCGGTTTAATAACCAATATGCTTTTAGGAGTATCTATTATGTTTGAGCTACCAGTTATTGTTTATTTCCTTACAAAAATTGGTTTAATAACTCCCGAATTCTTAAAAAAATACAGGAAACACGCACTTGTAGTTGTTTTGATTTTAGCTGCTATTATAACCCCGCCAGATGTAGCCAGTCAAATTATTGTTGCTATTCCAGTATTAATACTCTATGAAATTAGTATCAAAGTATCAAGTAGAGTTATAAAAAAACAACAAAAAAATGCAAAAAAATAAAGTCCAAAAATTCAACGATTATCGTTCAAAAATGAACGATAAAATACTGAGCAATGACAATAAAGTCATTAAAAGAATTTTTAATTTAGACACCAATGCCTTTAAAAAAGGTCACTTACCCATAAAAACAAAAGAGTTAATGGGTTTAGTGGCTTCAGCTGTTTTACGTTGTGATGATTGTATAGCATACCATCTAGAAACCTGTTATAAAGAAGGAGTTTCTAAGGAAGAAATCATGGAAACATTATCTATTGCAACATTAATAGGTGGAACAATAGTTATTCCTCATTTAAGAAAAGCCTATGAATTTTGGGAAGCTCTAGAAGAAAAAGTTGATTAAAGATCTATTTATGAACTTATTAAGACCAAAAAAATATCTAATGATTACATTTACTAAAATTTATACACCATAATTAATGATTTTAAGAGCTGAAAATATTGCAAAAAATTATAATGGCAGACAAGTTGTTAAAGAAATTTCTTTAGAAGTAAAGCAAGGAGAAATTATTGGCTTATTGGGCCCCAATGGTGCAGGTAAAACCACCTCTTTTTATATGATAGTAGGTATGATAAAACCTAATGTTGGTAATATTTATTTGAATAATGAAGAAATCACCAGTTATCCAATGTACAAGAGAGCTCAAAAAGGTATTGGATACCTAGCTCAAGAAGCTTCTATCTTTAGAAAATTATCTGTTGAAGACAATATAATGTCTGTTCTGCAATTCACAGATTTATCTAAAAAAGAACAAAAAATTAAACTAGAATCTTTAATTGAAGAATTTAATATTGGTCATGTTAGAAAAAATAGAGGAGATTTATTATCTGGAGGTGAAAGAAGGAGAACAGAAATTGCAAGATGCTTAGCTTCAGACCCTAAGTTTATATTATTAGATGAACCTTTTGCAGGTGTAGACCCTATAGCTGTTGAGGATATTCAGAGTATAGTAGCCCATTTAAAAGATAGAAATATTGGTATTTTAATAACTGACCATGACGTTCAGGCAACTTTAGCTATTACTGATAGAACCTATTTAATGTACCAAGGGAGTATTCTTAAAGAGGGAATACCTGAGGACTTAGCAGAAGATAAATTAGTTCGTAAGGTCTATCTTGGAAAAGATTTTGAATTAAAAAGAAAAAAGATTTTTTAACTTGATGTATTCGTTTTATTAAAATTATTGAACATCGATAAAAGAATGTAACTCACAATTACAATGGGTACTGATAAGTATTCAACAGTTACTACTAAAACTATGGAGAGTGTTATTAAAATATATTTAAACAAATTCTCTCTTATACCATAATTTTTGAATTTTAAAGAAAATAATGGAAGTTCTGAATTCATTATAAAACTAAAAAAAACAGTAACTCCTATCAAAAAGTAATTGTTAGCAATCAAATCTTTTGCTAAATCAATATCTGTATACATTTGAACCAGAGGTAAAGAGACTACAAACAGACTCATAGCTGGTGTGGGTAAACCTATAAAAGATTCAGATTGCCTAGTATCTAAATTAAATTTAGCCAATCGATAACAAGCTGATAATGTTACAAGTAAGCCTATTAAAGGTAGCCCCATTGAGATTTTGAATTCTGTATGTATTTCATATGGCATTTGTTGATTATTTCCTAACAAAACAAAAAGTACAATACCCGGAACTACGCCACTTGTTACCATATCCGCTAAAGAGTCTAATTGCTTTCCAAATTCACCAGAAACTTTTAAAATTCTGGCAAAAAAACCGTCAAAAAAATCAAGAAAAACACCTAATGCAACAAACAATGCAGTCATTTCAAAATAACCACCTACAGCGAATATAGTTGCTAAGGTTCCAAATAAAAGATTTCCTAAAGTGATTATGTTTGGAATGTGTTTTTTAAAGCTCATGTGAAATATATCAGTAGCTAAAATAGTAAATCCTTTCATGTGATTTTAAATATCATCAATTTTTAAAGATATTTGTTGAAATTTTGCAATATATTTAATTTATGCCATTACTTAAATCTACTTTTCTTCCCTCCTTACCATTCAGAAATGGTCATTTTAATACTATTTATAGACCTTTATTTATGAAAGAAGGTCATAATTATAAAAGAAAAAGAATCAATACTTGGGACAATGATTTTATAGATTTAGATTTCTCTGAAGTTAACTCTAATAAAATAGTAGTTCTTATTCATGGTCTTGAAGGTAGCTCAGAATCTAAATATATATTATCGGCAGCAAAAGAATTGAACAAATCTGGATACGATACTGTTTCTTTTAACCTGAGGGGTTGTAGTGGAGAAGACAACAATCTTCTGACTACCTATCACAGCGGTAAAACAGAAGATCTTGAATATGTGATATCATTTTTGATTGAAAATTACAACTACGAAAAGATAATGGTTGTAGGTTACAGTTTAGGAGGTAATATAACCTTGAAATATTTTGGAGAATTTGCACTATCTATTCATAACAAGGTAGCTTGTGCTGTAGCAGTATCTGTCCCAATTGACCTTGCTTCTTCTAGTAAAGTAATGGGTGGTTTAAAGAATAAATTATACATGGAAAAGTTTCTAAAATCGTTACGGCTCAAGGTTTATGAAAAATCACAAAAATTTCCAGAATATAAGTTAGATATAAGCCAATTAATGAAAGCAAAAACATTTAAAGATTTTGATGGTCTCTATACAGCTCCAGTTTCCGGATTTTCTAGCCCAGAAGACTACTGGGAAAAAGCAAGTTCTAAACCATATTTACCTTCAATTAAAAAACCTGTATTATTAATTTCTTCAACAGATGATCCATTTTTATCGGAAGAATGCTATCCATTTAAAGAAGCAATAAAATCCAATAATTTTTATTTAGAGGTAACAAAATATGGCGGTCATGTTGGATTTATGTCTGAATTTTCGCAAAATAAAAATAGCTGGTTAGAAAAAAGAATTATTAAATTTCTATCAGACAATGATTAGCTAATGCAATATCTGTTAAAATGTAAAGTTATTTCAATAATATATTAAGATATTTGTTTAAATAATCTATGAATTCATTGAAAAAAATTTACACATTAGTTTTACTATTTGTTTCGCTAATTGTTAATGCTCAAGCCTTTCGCAATTATTCTAATGAATTTTTGACTATTGGTGTAGATGCAGCTTCACTAGGCATGAGTAAGTCTGTTGTAGCTACTACTAGTGACGTTAATGCTGGATATTGGAACCCTGCGGGTTTATTACACATAAAAGATTATCAAGGATCATTGATGCATTCCTCCTATTTTGCCGGCATAGCCAATTATAATTATGCTGCATTTGCTATGCCAATAGACAAACAAAGTGCTTTAGGTATCTCTGTTATACGATTTGGTGTAGATGATATCTTAAACACAACACAATTAATAGATAGTCAAGGAAATATAGATTTTAATAGGATTAGTTTATTTTCAGCAGCTGATTATGCACTAACAGTATCTTATGCAAGGAATTTGATTTTAAAGAATGTATATTTTGGCATAAATGCAAAAGTAGTAAGACGAACAATTGGAGATTTTGCAAGTTCGTGGGGAGTTGGTTTAGATGCTGGTATTCAATACATACGTGGAGATTGGAGCTTTGGACTAATGGTCAGGGATATTTCTACAACCTTTAATATTTGGGCCATAGATTCTGACGCTTTTGCTACTGTTCAAAATGCAATTCCTGGACAAAATCAAGAATTACCAGAAACCACAGAAATTACCAAACCTAAAGTTCAACTAGGTGTGGCTAGGAAATTTAGATTGAGTCGTTTTTTTAATCTTTTAACTGAACTAGATATCAACATGAGATTTGCTAAAACCAATGATATCATTTCAACTGGTATAGCAAGTATAGATCCAGCCTTGGGTTTTCAGCTCGATTATGATAACTTTGTTTTTTTAAGGGCTGGTCTAGGTAATTTTCAAAACACAACTGAGTTCGATGGAAGTAATAGTTTGTCTTTACAGCCAAATTTAGGTGTTGGTTTTATTTACAATGGGATTCAAATTGATTATGCACTAACCAATATTGGAAGTGTTGGTAATGCACTTTTTTCAAATATTTTTTCTGTAAAAATAGATTACAGTTTTTTTAGACAATAACCTATGAAACAAACTTTTCTTTTTATTTTTATATTGCTTGTTTCAATCCAACATAACTTTTCGCAAAAATTAGTTTTATCAGATCAATCTGAAATAAGTGTCATAACGGCTGGTCCGGGAGATGTTTTGTATGAAGCATTTGGACATAGTGCAATAAGAGTAAAAGACCCTACTTTAAATCTAGACATCATTTTCAACTATGGGTTATTTGATTTTAATCAACCAAATTTTTATGTAAATTTTGTAAAAGGAAGATTATTATACAGAATTGGAAAACAATCTTTTAAGAGATTCATAACCAGTTACGATTATCAACAAAGATGGGTTAAAGACCAAGTGCTAAATTTATCATTAGTCGATCGAAAAAAGATATATAAGTACTTAAATGAAAATTCACTTCCCGAAAATGCTGAGTACCTTTATGATCCTTATTTTAATAATTGTGCCACAAAACTTAGAGATTTAACTATAGAAATTCTGGGCAATAAGGTTCAATTTCCAAATTCATTTTCTAATGAAGACTTTACTTTAAGGCAACTAATGAATCAAGAGCTACCCTGGAATACATGGGGTAGTTTTGGAATAAATCTAGCTTTAGGAAATGCATTAGATAAAGAAATAGTTGCTAAAAACTACTTGTATTTACCTGATTATATTCATAAAGCTTTTGAAAAAACTACTATAACAGAGAATAAACTAACTACTCCCCTAGTTCTTAAAGAAAGTGAACTATTAAGGTATCCTGAGAAACAAATTAAAATTAAATGGTACAACCCTTTTTTTGTTTTTTCCTTATTATTACTTCTAACTATTATTGTAACTATTAGAGATCAAAAAAGAAATAGAAGAGCTAAGTGGTTAGACTTTACATTGTTTTTCATGACCGGAGTTTTAGGTCTTGTTATCTGTTTTTTATGGTTTTTCACAGACCACTTCACAGCACCAAACAACTTTAATTTATTGTGGGCTTTTGTATTGAATCTTTACGTAGCTTTTACACTTTTAAAAAGAAAAATACCATCTTGGACATGCTATTACCTCCTATGCTATATCTTTTTCCTTTTTGTCGCCATTATTATCTCCATGGCAGGAATTCAACAATTCTCCATTGCAGTTTTTCCAATTATTGCAATGCTGTTTTTGAGAACTTTTTATGTATATAGATTTTTGACCTTTAAAAAATAGTCTGCTAAATAATAACAGAGGTTTTATGTTATGTTATTGTTTTGGTTTTAGAAAGTTTAGCTAGCAGCATTTAAAAATATTGAACCTAAGCATACTAATAGGGTGTTTATAACTACTATAGTAACTATAATTTCTCCTATGTCAAAAAGTCTGAAGATTTCCTCCTTGCTCAATTTTTTTTGTTCTTCTTTTTCCATTTTCTTATAATTTAAAAGAAAGGTATTGTTTAAATAAACCCCTTAAACTCAAACCTCACTAAGAGTCAAAGAGGTATATCTAAAAACTAACAATTCAATCATGTAGTAAAGAACTACAAATAATTAAAACCAGTCAATACCAATAATTAGTGAAATTTATCACTCCCTATTTATAGGTAGTGACAATTATCATAATAAAAAACTCGCTAACAAATTAATGTTAACGAGCCTAACTATAAGAAGATTTAAGAAAAAACTGTAAAAAAAACTTCTATAAGTTAATTTTAAATAAGTAATATAGGTTAGATATTAGAGTGGGTGAATTTTTTATTGTTTTATAAAGTGAAATCTTTGAGGTAATTTGATTTTCATAAATAGAATCAAAATCTCTGCAATAAACACAATAAAATGAAATTCAAGTTTTTTCATAGTAATTATTCAATTATTGTTAATACTTCTGGAAATTGTTTAGTATTACCTTTATTTTCGTTAGGAAAGTTCTCTTCACAAAGAATATCTCCTTCTTTATACAAATGATAATTATTAATTACATTGTTAGTGTAAGTAAGATGTTTTTTACAAAGGTTTGTGTGGGTAATATTTAAATAACCTGTTTTTTCACTTATATGAAGTTCTGTAATCTTCCAGCATTCTGGATTACAAGATTTTGGGTCTGGTTCACAACTAGAAATGGTTGTAAAAAACAATAGTAATAATAGTTTTTTCATAGCTATACAAAGAACTACTAATTATTAAGACCAGTCAATCCCTATTACTAGTGAAATTATTTCCTCCCTGTTTATGGTTAATATTGATGATTAAATAAATATACCATACTAAAAATCAATCTTTTAAATATCTATTTCATCAGCTAATAAAAATATCTCCTTGAAAACCTATAATGTTTAAATTATCATATTTTATAGAATACAATATTTTTCTACTGCCGAACTTCTTTTAAATTTGATTATATAAATTTCGTTTTCTTAGTAAGAAGAAAAAAACTATTCTAATAACATAAAAAATTATTTGAAGGAAATTATATTAATAATTTTATTTTAAAAATTATCACATGTTTTTTCGTAAAATCGTTTTATTTTTACGATAAATTGAAGAAACAACCCGAATGAAACAACAAATTATTGAATGTGTTCCAAACATAAGTGAAGGAAAAGATCTAAAAAAAATCAATGCAATTGCCAATGTTGTTACTGAAGTTGAAGGAATAAAACTCCTAGACATAGACCCTGGAAAAGCCACAAACAGAACTGTAATTACATTTGTAGGAGTCCCCTCACAAGTAATAGAAGCTGCTTTCAGATTAATAAAAAAAGCTAGTGAACTAATTGATATGAGTAAACAAACAGGAGAGCATCCAAGGTTTGGTGCTACCGATGTTTGTCCTTTAATTCCTATTGCTAACATTTCTATGAAAGAAACTGCTAATTATGCTCATATGTTGGGAAAAAGAGTTGGTGAAGAATTGGGTATATCGGGTTATTATTATGAAAATGCTGCTACAAAAGAAGATCGTAAAAATCTAGCCACAGTTAGGTCTGGAGAATACGAAGGACTTGAAAAAAAATTATCAGATAAAAATTGGAAACCAGACTTTGGTCCCACTTCGTTTACAACAAAAACAAAAAATTCAGGGGTAATTGCTATTTCTGCTAGAGATTTTTTAGTAGCCTACAATATAAATTTAAACTCCACCTCTACTAGACGAGCTAATGCCATTGCTTTTGATATAAGAGAAGCTGGAAGAGTAAAAAGAGAAGGAAATCCAATCACAGGAAAAAAAATATTAGACACAAATGGAGATCCTGTAAGAATACCCGGAAAATTAAAAGCTGTTAAAGGAATTGGTTGGTATATTGAAGAATATGGCATAGCGCAAATTTCATATAATTTAACCAACATTTCAATTACCTCGATGCACGAGGCTTTCGATGAAACGCTCAAAGCTGCAGATAAAAGAGGTGTCAGAGTTACAGGATCGGAATTGGTGGGTTTAGTTCCTTTGCAGGCAATGTTAGATGCAGCAGATTACTTTTTGAAAAAACAGAAGCGTTCTTTAGGTATCAGTGAAACTGATAAAATAAAAATAGCCATTAAATCTCTTGGCTTAGATGATTTAAAACCTTTTCATCCGGAAGAAAGAATTATTGAATATGTGATGAGTGCAAATCAACCAAAAAAGTTAATAGACTATACTGTAAAGGGACTTGCTGATGAAACTGCCTCAGAATCTATGGCTCCTGGAGGAGGATCTATTTCGGCTTATGTAGGGGCTCTCGGTGTTTCATTGGGCACTATGGTTGCTAATTTATCAGCGCATAAACCTGGATGGGATGAAAAATGGGAATTTTACTCAAAATGGGCAGAAAAAGGACAACGCTATAAAAAAGAGTTATTATTTTTAGTAGATGAAGATACCAATGCTTTTAATAAAATAATTGATGGTTTTCGTATGCCTAAATCTACTCCAGAAGAGGTTAAGACAAGACAAGAGGCTATTGAAAATGCTACTAAATACGCCACAGAAATTCCTTTTAAAGTTATGGAGACTGCATACAATTCAATGGAAGTAATGATGGCGATGGCAAAAGAGGGGATCCAAAACTCTTTATCCGATGCAGGTGTTGGAGCATTATGTGCCAGAACAGCTGTAATAGGTGCCTATTTCAATGTTAGAATTAATGCTAAAGATATTAAAGATAGATCTTTTGCTAAAGAAATTCTTTTTAAGGCTAAGGGAATCTATGATCAAACGAATAAGCTTGAGAAAGAAATGATTGAATTTATTTATACTAAAATTTAATTTGGAAACTCCTATATAAAATATTGATTTTTTCCAGCTATAAATTTATAGATGATGAAATCTATTTGACATAGCTAACATTAAAATGTTATTAAAACTATAATAACGGTACGTTTAATAAAAACTTTTAACAGCTAGGTCATAACTTTTTAAACCAAAGCCAACAATTATTCCTTTGGCGTTTGCAGCTATATAACTATGATGTCTAAATTCTTCTCTGGCATGTACATTTGAGATATGAACTTCAATAACTGGAGTACTAACGGCTTTTACAGCATCTCCAATACCAACAGAGGTATGGGTATAAGCGGCAGCATTTAAAATTATCCCATCATAACTGAAGCCAACTTCGTGAAGTTTATCTATAATTTCTCCTTCAATATTGGATTGAAAATAATATAAATCTAAAGCTGAAAATTTATTTTGGAGCTCTTTAAAATAATCCTCAAAAGAATGCGAACCATATATTTCAGGTTCTCTTTTACCTAGTAAATTTAAGTTTGGGCCGTTAATTATTATAATTTTCATACCGCTAAAATACAATTAATTTTGAATCAGATATAGTTTTTGATTATCTTCCTAAAATGAATTGGAATCAGGCAAAACAAGATTATAGCCATTATTTAAATATAGAAAGAGGGCTCTCCTCTAACACTATAGATAGTTATGTTTTGGATGTAAATAAACTAATTTTATTTTTAGAGAATAACAGTATTTCTTGTTCTCCTATCACCATAAAGAATGATGTAATTCAGCAATTTATATATGAAGTTGCAAAAAAATCAACTGCTAGAAGTCAAGCTAGAATTATATCTGGTTTAAAAAGTTTTTTTAATTATTTAATTTTTGAAAAATATAGAGAATCCAATCCAACTGATTTAATAGAGGCTCCAAAAATTGGTAGAAAACTTCCAGATACATTATCAGAATTTGAAATTAATCAATTAATAACAGCTGTTGATTTAAGTAAGCCTGAAGGGGAAAGAAATAGAGCTATTCTAGAAACCTTGTATAGCTGTGGTCTTAGAGTTAGTGAAATCATCACTTTAAAAATATCAGATTTATTTTTTGATGAGGGGTTTATCAAGGTGGTAGGTAAAGGAAGTAAAGAACGTTTTGTTCCTATTCATTTTAGAGCTCAAAAATATATTGAGTCCTACGTGAATCACTATCGAATTCATATATCCATTGTAAAAGATTATGAAGATATTTTATTTTTAAATAGAAGAGGTAAATCTTTAACCAGACAAATGGTGTTTTTAATTATGAAACACTTAGCCATAAAAATTAATCTAGATAAAAAAATTAGCCCTCACACTTTCAGACATTCTTTTGCTACACATCTTTTGAAAAATGGAGCAAATTTAAGATCTATTCAGCAAATGCTGGGTCATGAAAGCATTACGACTACTGAAGTCTACGTACACTTAGATACTAGTTATTTAAAGAAAGTAGTAGAAAAATATCACCCAAGGAAGTCATAAATAATAAAAATCCCACTTTTAAAACTTTAAAAGTGGAATTTTTATTTATAAGTTATTAATGGCTATTTAGCTACATTAACAGCTCTCGTTTCTCTTATAACTGTAACTTTTACTTGACCAGGATAGGTCATGTCATTTTGTATTTTTTGACTAATACTAAATGATAACTCAGCAGCTTTACTGTCATTAACTTTACCACTCTCTACCATCACACGCAACTCTCTACCTGCCTGAATTGCATACGCTTTTTGAACACCTGAAAATCCAAAAGCAATATCTTCTAAATCTTTTAATCGCTGAATGTAAGAATCTAAAACCTGTCTTCTTGCTCCTGGCCTAGCACCTGATATGGCGTCACAAACCTGAACAATTGGTGCAAAAAGAGATTTCATTTCTATTTCATCATGGTGTGCTCCTATGGCATTGCAAACATCTTGTTTCTCGCCATATTTTTCTGCCCATTGCATTCCCAGTAGCGCGTGTGGTAGCTCACTCTCAGTATCTGGAACTTTTCCGATATCGTGAAGTAATCCAGCTCTTTTTGCTAATTTTGGGTTTAAACCTAATTCTGAAGCCATAATACCACACAAATTAGCAACTTCTCTGGAGTGTTGGAGAAGGTTTTGACCATAAGATGATCTGTACTTCATTCTACCAACCGTCTTAATT
The DNA here is from genome assembly GCA_018608485.1 of Flavobacteriaceae bacterium. Taxonomy (GTDB): domain Bacteria; phylum Bacteroidota; class Bacteroidia; order Flavobacteriales; family Flavobacteriaceae; genus Polaribacter. The sequence continues at coordinate 18,773 of JABAZK010000025.1, forward strand.
AATTCTGGATGTAATCCATGAATTCCTAGATCAATTACAGTGCGTTTTCCTACTTCAATTATTTCTTGGGTTATTTGTTTTTCAGTTTTTGCTACAACTTCTTCAATTCTAGCTGGGTGAATTCTTCCGTCTGTAACTAACTTATGCATAGATAATCTGGCTATTTCACGTCTTACCGGATCAAAACAAGATAAAATGATAGCCTCTGGAGTATCATCTACAATAATTTCAACTCCAGTTGCAGCCTCCAAGGCTCTTATATTTCTTCCTTCTCTACCTATTATTCTCCCTTTAACATCATCTGATTCCAAATTAAACACAGATACACAGTTCTCTACAGCTTGTTCTACTCCTACTCTTTGAATTGTACTCAACACAACTTTACGTGCTTCTTGTTCTGCTGTAAGTTTAGCTTCCTCAAGAGTGCTTTGGATAAAACCCATTGCATCTGTTTTGGCCTCATCTTTTAAAGAATTTACTAATTCTTTTTTAGCTTCATCAGCAGAAAATCCAGAAATCTGCTCTAATAAATCTACATGTCTCATATGTAATTTAGAAACCTCATCTTCCTTTTTGTCAAGATGCTCTAATTTATGATTTAAATCTTTCTCCTTGTGCTCTAGAGAAGTATTTAGTCTTTTGGTTTTATCCATTTGAGACTGAATTTGAGATTCTTTTTCTCTGGTTCTTTTTTCAACCTCAGAAATTTTCTTTTCTCTATTTAATATTACTTTTTCGTGCTCAGACTTTAGCTCTATAAATTTTTCCTTTGCTTGTAATATTTTGTCTTTCTTTAGAGCTTCTGCCTCTACTTTAGCTTGTTTTATTAGAGAATTACTCTCTTTTTTAGTAGCAGATAAAATTTTATTACCCTTTGATTTCTCTGAAATTTTTGAAATTATTAAGCCTAAAATTAATCCTGCTAATCCTGCTACAACAGGAATTATCATGTCGTCCATAGTTTTGATTTAGTTGTATAAAAAAACCTACACTAGTAAGGTTTATATAAACTCCATTATGACATGTATAGAACTAACTAACTGATCAAGGATCCTCTTGATAATGAAATTGATTCAATATCTAAGGCTTGCTTTAGCAATTAAGACTCGTCCTTCATAATAGATTCGTGTTGAGTTTATCAAACAAATAACTAATGTAGGCAGTATATTATTGTATTGTAAGAGAACTTATTCTAAATGATCACTTACCAACTTGGTAAGTTCATTAATTTTATCTAATGCTTCTGTATTGGTTTCTTCAGTATCTAACGTAGAAATTTCTAATTTTGATGCAAACTGTAAAGCACACATAGCTAAAACATCTTGTTTGTCACTCACTGCATAGTTCTTTTCATACTTGCTAATGAGTTGATTAATATTAGCTGCTGCTTTTCTCATCCCCTCTTCTTCGATATTGCTGTTAACACTCAAAGGATAAGATCTACCTGCTATTACTAAATTAATCTTTAATTTTTCCACTATACTAATAAACTATTATTCGTTCAATTGAACGATACATTTATCGATTTCTCGAATTAAAGCATTTATTTTAAATTTGGTATCTCTTGTACTATTGTCACTGCCTTCTATAGTCTTTGCAATTTTTAACAACTTAAATTGTTCTTCTCGCTGTTCTAATAATTGCTTATTTTCTAGAAGTTGATGCTGTAACTTTGATGAATTTTGAAGGAGTAATTCATTTTCTTTTAATAAAAAATCATAATTTGAAAGTAAGTTTTTTAACTTAATTTCTAATAAATTTACCGCTTCTATAGTGTTACTCATCTATACCTCTATTTATAAAACTATATCTACAAAGTTAGCATTCTGTTTTATATTTAACAACTATTTGATACTTTAATAAATAATCGCTTTAATATTAGAAATAAGTTGAATACTGATTTAAATAGTTTTATTAATTTAGTTAAAAATTACTTTAAGAATTTGAAAAATTATTTTTTGACCCTAGTATTACTTGTTTGTATTTCAACTACAGCACAAAACAAGTACCCAAAAGACTATTTTAGAAGCCCTCTAAATATTCCTCTAAAACTATCAGGAACCTTTGGTGAATTAAGAAATAATCACTTCCATGCGGGCATAGATATTAAAACAAATAAAAGAGTTGGTCTACCTGTATATGCTACTGCCGATGGCTATGTTTCAAGAATAAAAGTAGCTATATGGGGATATGGGAAAGTCTTATATGTTAGACATAATAATGGCTTTACCTCTGTTTATGCTCATCTAAGCAGGTTTGAAAAAAGTATTCAGAAATATGTAAAAAATATTCAATACGAAAAAGAAAGTTATGAAACTGGAAATATATATCCTGAGGATGGTGAAATTTTTGTAAAAAAAGGAGACATCATCGCCTATTCAGGTAGAACTGGTGGATTTGTTGCACCACATTTACACTACGAAATTAGAGATACTGAGACCGAGCATATAATTAACCCTTTGTTTTTTGGTTTAAAAGTTAATGATTCAATAGCACCAAAAATTAAAAGAATCATGGTTTATCCAATCGAAATAGGCTCAAGAGTCAATAGAAGTATTAAAAAACAATCTCTAGGCATCAAAAGGGATTCATTAAACGCTTACAAAACTAATAGAATTAGTGCCTCAGGCAAAATAGGTTTTGGCTTAAATGTCTATGATTTATTAGGTAAGGAATTAAATAAAAATGGTGTATTTAGTATTGAAATGCTTGTGAATGGAAAAAGACACTATTTTCATAACCTAGAAACATTTTCGTTTGCTGAAAGTAAATACATAAATTTACTGATAGACTATCCTTATTACAAAACTTATAAAAATAGAATTCAAAAAACCTTCAAAGAGAACGCCAATAAGCTAAGTATTTACAAAGATCTAATTTATGACGGTATCATTGATGTTAAGCAGGGATTAAATTACAAAGTGGAGATTATAGTCAAAGATTTTATAGGAAATACCTCTTCAATTAAAATCCCTATCATAGGAGAAAGAAGTGAATCTTTGATTTCTCAGCAACAAGACACTACTAATTACAAAATTGTTAAAAATAAGTTTCATAAATTTTCCAAAAAAGGAGTAACCATAGCGTTTCCTAAAAACACTTTCTATGAAGATATTTATATAAACTTTTCAGTTAATGACAAACAAGTTAATATCCATAAACCAACAATTCCTCTAAATAAGAGTTTTACAATTAGTTTTGATAGTACTATGTATAAAAAGACTGAATTAGATAAAATTTACATAGCTAACATTAACAATAAAAAGTATCCTTATTACCAAAACACTAGAAAAAAATTAGATAAAATATATACTACAACTAAAACTTTAGGTAATTATACATTATTAATTGATAAACAGTATCCTAAAATATATAATTGTAATTTTAAAGATAATGATTGGACTAGTCGATTACAGTATTTAACAATTAAAATTTCAGATTCAGAATCAGGGATAAAATCTTATGAAGCCTACATAGATAATGAATGGATATTAATGGAGTATGATGTCAAGAAAAAAAAATTATCTTATAATTTTAATGATAAAAAATTGGTAGGCAGCAAACATATCTTTAAACTTGTAGTCTATGATAACGTTGGAAATACTAATACCTATCAATCTACGTTTTATAGAAAGTAAAACAACTAAGTGAAAAATTTACTATTCCTCTTATTTATAATGCCTTCGATTCTTTTCGCTCAGAAAACATCTATCATTAAAGGGTTCATAAAAGATTCTCAAAATAATTCAATCAAAAATGTATCTGTTAGCTACGGAACTATTGGAGTTTACTCAAACAATAAGGGATATTATGAAATAAGAGTTCCAGTAAATGAGAAAGTTGTTATAGAATTTAGTCATGTGGGTTATAAATCTCTTTCAAAAGAATTTTTTATAAATAAAAGAACAATCATAAGGTTTTCACCCACTCTTCAGTCTCAGGGTGAACTATTGGATGAAGTGGTTATTAAGAATGATAAAAAAGATACTCAGGGGATTACTACCATAAATACTAAAAAAATAAAACGAATTCCTGGAGCAAACTCCGGAATAGAAACACTTTTAATGACCTTGCCAGGGGTAAGTAACAATAATGAATTAAGTACCCAATACAATGTAAGAGGGGGTAATTTTGATGAAAATTTAGTTTATGTAAATGGAATAGAGATATACAGACCTTTCTTAATTAGGTCTGGACAACAAGAAGGACTTAGTTTTGTGAACTCCTCAATGGTTCAAAATATTAATTTCTCTGCTGGTGGATTTCAAGCAAAATTTGGAGATAAACTATCATCTGTTTTAGATATTACCTACAGAAAACCAGCTGAATTCTCAGCTACATTAAATGCAAGTTTACTTGGTGGTAGTATTACTATTGAAGATGTTTTTTTAGATAATAAATTAAGTGCTATAGTAGGAGTGCGATATAGAGACAATAGTTTATTTGTTAATTCTAAACAGATTGAAACAAATTTCAAGCCTCGTTTTACTGATGTTCAAGGGTTCTTGTCATACAAACAAAACAAAAAACTTACCTTTAATTTTTTAGGAAATTTCTCATCAAACAAATATGATTACCAACCTGTTACTAGAAGAACTCGTTTTGGAACAGTATCAGACCCTCTAGAGTTAATTGTATTTTATGATGGACAAGAAAAGGATCAATACTTAACAGCTTTTGGAGCTGTAAGTGCAGATTACTTGGTAAATGATTATTTAAAACTTACAACAACCGTTAGTGTATTTAATACTCAAGAAGAGGAGTATTTTGATATAGCAGCTTCATATAATTTAGGTGAAGTTGAGACTAATATAGGCTCTGAATCATTTGGAGAGGTAACTTTTTCTGAGGGAATTGGATCACAATTAAATCACTCTAGAAATGATTTAGATGCTTTAATAAGTAATATTCAGATAAGAGGATCATACAAGAAAAATGAAAGTCAAATAGAATTTGGAGTTAAATATCAATCTGAAAACAGTAAAGATCGGATTCGTGAATGGGAGATTATAGATTCTGTTGGATTTTCTGTTAGACCATTAAACTTAAATTTTATTAATGATCAACCTTATACTCCTTATACTGGACCCATTGTCCCATTTCAAAATATTAGAGCTGAAAACAATCTAACAACCAATAGGCTCTCAGGCTTTATTCAATATAGTGAAAAAGGTTTTATTGGAGAACATAAATTATGGTGGAATGTTGGATTAAGAGGTCATTACTGGTCTGTTAATGCTAATGAAGATCCAATAGTTAAACAATTCATCTTTAGCCCTAGGGCGCAACTAGCTATTAAACCCGCATGGGAAAAAGACATATTATTCAGAATTTCTGGAGGAGTATATTCACAACCTCCTTTTTATAAAGAATTGAGAGACTTTCAAGGAGAAATTTTGCCAAGCGTGAAAGCTCAAAAATCTATTCATTTGGTTTTAGGTAGTGATTATAGTTTTAAAATATGGGATAGGCCTTTCAAACTAACCTCAGAATTTTATTACAAAAACTTATCTAATATAAATCCTTACAGTGTAGATAACGTTCGAATTCGATATCAAGCCAACAATAACGGAAAAGCTTATGCCACAGGTTTAGATGTAAGACTAAACGGTGAATTTGTCGCAGGAAATGAGAGCTGGATTAGTTTAGGTATCTTAAAAACAGAGGAAAATATTGATAACCAAGGATATATATCAAGACCTACAGATCAACGTTTTAAATTAGGGATTTTGTTTCAAGATTACATGCCCAATTTACCTGACCTAAAAGCATATTTAAATTTAGTGTATAATTCAGGTGTTCCAGGTGGAGCACCAGCCTACTCTAATCCATATAACTACCAAAATAGGCTACGAGACTATAGGAGAGCAGATTTAGGGGTGCTATACGTATTTACAGATGCAAATAAGAGGTTTTCTAATGGTTTTCTGAGCCAGTTTAAAGAATTAACTGCCGGCCTAGAATTGTTCAACATGTTTGACATACTTAATTCTATTACTAATACTTGGGTAAGAGATGTAGCAACTAAAAATCAATTTGGTGTCCCAAATTATTTGTCTGGTAGAATTCTAAATTTCAAATTAGGAATAAAATTTTAATTTCTAAGTACGTTGTTTCCCTAGAATAGGATTATATAATTTGCGCGGCATGATCTTTTGTTTTTACTTTTGAAATTACATTTTCAATTACTCCATTAGCATCTATAACAAAAGTAGTTCTGTGAATTCCATCATATTCACGTCCCATAAATTTTTTTGGTCCCCAAACACCAAAACCATTGATAACTATATGTTCTTCGTCTGCTAACAAAGGGAATGGTAAATCATATTTGTTTACAAAATTTTGCTGTCTTTTTTCAGAATCTGCACTTACCCCTAAAATTTCATAACCTTTTGCTTGAAAGGTTTGATAGTGATCTCTTAAATTACAAGCTTCAGCTGTACAGCCTGGTGTGCTTGCTTTAGGGTAAAAGAAAATGACTAGTTTTTTACCACTATAATCACTTAATTTTCTCACGATTCCTTGATTGTCTTTAATTTGAAAATTCGGAGCTTTTTCTCCTATTGATAGAGTATTCATTAAATTATTTTTTTGTTATTCAAATATACTAAAGTATTGGAAAATTATAAAAGCTACTTTGTAACTTTGTGTAAAATCAAATTCCTAATCATAAATAAATGAATAAGGCTCAAAAGGTTCAATTTGTAATAGAAACATTACAAAAGACATATCCAAAAATTCCCATACCTCTTGATCATAAAGATCCTTATACGTTACTAGTAGCCGTTCTTTTATCTGCTCAATGCACTGATATTCGAGTAAATAAAATAACACCTTTATTATTTTCTAAAGCAGACAATCCATTTGACATGATAAAATTGACTGTCGAAGAAATAAAAAATATAATACGCCCATGCGGTTTATCTCCAATGAAATCTAAAGGAATCCATGGATTATCAAAAATTTTGATTGAAAAACATAATGGCCAAGTTCCTAAGACTTTTAATGAATTAGAAGAATTACCCGCAGTTGGTCATAAAACAGCTAGTGTGGTAATGAGCCAGGCTTTTGATGTTCCTGCATTCCCTGTAGATACCCATATTCATCGATTAATGTATCGTTGGAATTTAACAAATGGTAAAAATGTAATTCGGACAGAAAAAGATGCAAAAAGGTTATTCCCAAAAGAATTATGGAATGATCTCCACCTACAAATTATTTGGTACGGAAGAGAATATTCACCAGCGAGAGCATGGGACCTAGATAAAGATATCATTACAAAAACCATAGGAAGGAAATCTGTTATTAAAGAATATTTTAGAAAAAATTTAAAATAAAAAAAACCTTAACTAATGTTAAGGTTTTTTCATTCTTAATTCAAATTCAATTCAATGTTAAAATTTGATTTGGTCTTTACAAATGATAGTGATTTGGAAAAATTAATCAAATATTGAACTGTTTCTTTTTTGGGTTGCTTCCAAGATTCAGAAGACTTTTCAGAGTAAATTTGCTTCATACAGTATTATATTAAATAATTTAAATATAAAACGAAAAAAATTTACTTTTATTGTTAATAAATTAACATTATTTTATTTTTTTCTATAATTTTTCTTAAGTTAATTAAAGCATACCTCATTCTACCTAAAGCAGTATTGATACTTACGCCTGTATTTTCACTAATCTCTTTAAAACTCATGTCTTTGTATATTCTCATCTCTAGAACTTCCCTCTGTTCTTGGGGGAGTTCTTTAACTAACTCTTTTACATCAGAAAGAACTTGCTCTTTGATTAATTGTTTTTCGACATTAAGATTTCCATCACTAATAACAGAAAAAATATCAAATTCATCAGTATTTTTAAAAAGGCGCATTCTATTGCTCTTTCTAAAATAATCTATAATTAAATTATGTGAAATTCTCATAACCCATGGCAGAAATTTACCTTGTTCGTTATAGTTACCACGCTTTAATGTTCTAATGACTTTTATAAATGTATCTTGAAAAATATCTTCAGTAATATCTCTATCTTGAATTTTACTGAAAATGAAGCTATAAAGTCTTTGTTTGTGTTTCTTTATTAAGACTTCTAGGCTAGCTTCACATCCTCGAATGTAATTTGAAACTAGAACACTATCTTGGGTAGAATTTGAATACATAATAAAATTACTTTTTTTGAAAAACAAGCTGTTTTTCTATTATTTAAACTGTTAAATTTTAAAAAAGTAATTTTTTTTATAGATGTATTTTAAATATTATTACTTTCAAATATAAAAAAAATTAAATAGAATTTTAAAATTATAATAAATTATAATTCGATTCATTTTTAGAAAGGTTTAAAATTCATTATTTTTATAGCTTGCATTAAAAATTTATGAAGACAAATTTGTCAACTGTAAATCCTAAGGAAAACATCATTATAAAAGGAGCTAGACTCCATAATTTAAAAAATATTAATGTAGTAATCCCAAGAAATAAATTAGTTGTTATAACCGGCTTATCCGGATCTGGAAAATCTTCACTAGCCTTTGACACCCTCTATGCAGAAGGACAAAGAAGATATGTAGAAAGTTTATCATCCTATGCTAGACAATTTCTCGGAAAACTTCATAAACCCAAAGTAGATTATATTAAAGGAATTGCTCCTGCTATAGCAATAGAACAGAAAGTAAATTCTACTAACCCGCGTTCAACAGTGGGCACATCAACTGAAATATATGATTACATAAAGCTGTTGTTTGCTAGAATTGGACAAACCTTTTCTCCAGTCTCCAATGAATTAGTTAAAAAACATACTGTTACTGATGTAATAAATTTTGTAAAAAAATTCCAAGAAGACACAAGATTACTGCTACTCTGTCCTATTGTCATCAATAATAAAAGAGATATTAAAACAGTGCTAAAAGTTTTATCTCAACAAGGGTATGCTCGAATTAAATACGAAGATGATATTTATAAAATTGACGATTTACCAACAGATAAGAAAAACTACAAGAATTTAAATCTTGTAGTAGATAGAGTAGTTGTTAAAAATGATGAAGATTTTTTTAATCGTTTATCTGATGCTGTTCAAACTGCGTTTTTTGAGGGTAATGGAATCTGTGTTATTCAGAACTTAAGTGATAATTCATTAACAGAATTTAATAATAAATTTGAATTAGATGGTATTGTCTTTTATGAACCCAATACTCATTTCTTCAGCTTTAATAACCCATATGGTGCGTGTCCTACCTGTGAGGGGTATGGAAATGTAGTAGGTGTTGATCAAAATTTAGTCATACCTAATACAAGTTTATCTATTTATGATAATGCTATTTTCCCTTACAGAACAGACTCTTACAAACATTACAGAGAAGAATTGATTTCTCATGCTTATAAATTTGATATTCCAATTCATAAGCCCTGGTTTGAATTAACAAAAAAACAAAAGGCATTGGTTTGGGAAGGAAATGATTTTTTTTATGGGATCAATCATTTTTTTAAAAAACTCGAAGAAAAAAGTTATAAGATTCAAAACAGAGTTCTACTATCTAGATATAGAGGCAAAACAACTTGTACAGACTGTAATGGAAAAAGACTTAGAAAAGAGGCTAATTATGTTAAAATTGGAGGTAAAACAATTTCCGATTTAGTTACATTACCCTTAGATGAACTGTCTGACTTCTTTAGTACATTGGAACTTAATAAGTATGAAGAAAAAATAGGAAATAGACTCTTATCCGAAATTAATAATCGTCTTGATTTTTTAAAAAATGTAGGATTAACTTATCTCACTTTAAATAGAACTTCTAACACATTGTCCGGAGGCGAAAGTCAACGGATAAACTTAGCTACCTCATTAGGAAGTAGTCTTGTAGGCTCAATGTATATTTTGGACGAGCCCAGCATTGGTTTACATCCAAAAGATACAGAGCAACTCATTAAAGTTTTAAAACAACTTCGCAATCTCGGAAATACTGTTATTGTAGTAGAACATGATGAAGACATCATGAAAGCTGCAGATTATATCATAGATATTGGTCCAGAAGCTGGAACTCATGGAGGACATATTGCTGCTGAAGGCTCTTATGAAGATATATTAGAATCCGATTCTTTAACATCAAAATATTTATCTGAAGAATTACAAATATCTATTCCAAAAACAAGAAGAGTATCTGAAAATTTTATTCAAATTATTGGAGCTAGAGAAAATAATTTAAAAAACATTAATGTAACATTTCCATTAAATAGCTTAACAGTTATTACGGGGGTTTCTGGAAGTGGAAAAAGTACTTTAGTTAAAAAAATTCTTTATCCACTAATGCAAAAAAAAATTATTGGATATGGAGAAAAAATTGGTCAACATACAGAAATGAAAGGAAGTTTTGATCATATTAAACATATTGAATTCATAGATCAAAACCCTATCGGGCGATCTTCTAGATCTAACCCGGTAACTTACATAAAAGCTTATGATGATATTAGATCATTACTTTCATCTCAAAAAATTTCAAAAATTAGAAATTACAAGCCAAAACACTTTTCATTCAATGTAGATGGTGGAAGATGTGAGGTCTGTAAAGGTGAGGGAATTGTTACCATAGAAATGCAATTCATGGCTGATGTTCATTTGCAATGTGATGATTGTAACGGAAAACGATTTAAAAAAGAAGTTCTTGAAGTGAACTTTGAGGGTAAAAATATTGATGATATTCTAAATTCTACAATAGATGATGCTGTTTCATTTTTTAATTCACATGATCAACTAAAAATTGCGAATAAATTAAAACCTCTCCAAGATGTTGGGTTAGGATATGTTCAGCTTGGACAATCTTCCTCTACTCTTTCTGGTGGTGAAGCGCAAAGAATTAAACTAGCCTCTTTCTTAGTTAAAGGAAACACTAAAGATAAAGCACTTTTTATTTTTGACGAACCCACTACCGGCTTACACTTTCATGATATCAAAAAACTATTAACGTCTTTTCATGCTTTAATTAATAAAGGACATTCTATCATAGTCATAGAGCACAATATTGAATTAATAAAATGTGCAGATTATATCATTGATTTAGGTTTAGAAGGAGGAAAAAAAGGAGGGAAACTACTTTTTGAGGGATCACCCGAAGAATTAATTAAAAATAACAAATCATATACAGCTACCTATTTAAAAGAAAAACTTATACAAATCTAACTACTTTATTTATTGAAACTTAACTAGTGACTCTAAATCATCATTTTAATAAATAGCACCAAACAAAAAAAAGCCTTTTCATAAATGAAAAGGCTTTGTCTTTTGGGTAGAAGATGGGATTCGAACCCACGACCCTCGGTACCACAAACCGATGCTCTAACCAACTGAGCTACAACTACCATTTAGCTTTTATAATGAATAAATTTATATATATTTACTATCAAAGCGGGTGCAAATATAATTTTTTTTTAAGTCTATGAAAAGAAAAAATTATATTAATTTATTTAAAGATGTAACAGCTACAGAGCGTTCTACTGTAAAACCTTCTGCGTGATCTACACCAATTAATCTGCCTAACTCCTTGGCTCTATATTGTACACTGTCTGTGAAATTTTTTGAGCTAATAGGAGTATCTAATTCTTTACTGTTAGGGTCGTAAAACTGAGAACTATATGCTAATACTGCAGCCATTTTTACATCTATGAAACCGCTAACATCAACCACAAAATCAGGCTCAGTATTTTTCCACTGAATATAATGATAGACCAATTTTGGTCTCCATTTTTCTTGTTTCACACCCTCAAAATCAGTTTCAATTTTCTGCAACCCACTTAAAAAACAAGCATCAGACACTAATTTACTTCCTTTACCGTGATCAATATGCCTATCATCAACTGCATTACATATTACTATCTCAGGTTTATATTTACGAATTCTTTTAATAACTTCTAATTGATGCATCTTGTCATTTATAAAAAACCCATCTGCAAATTTCAAATTTTCACGAATTGCTACCCCTAAAATATTTGCAGCTTTAGTCGCTTCTATTTTTCTTAATTCTTTAGTTCCTCTTGTTCCTAACTCTCCTTGAGTTAAATCTATGATGCCTACTTTTTTACCTAAAGAAACTTCTTTCGCAATTGTAGCAGCAGCACCTAACTCAACATCATCTGGATGTGCGCCAAAAGCTAGTATGTCTAATTTCATAAATTTTTTATTTTAATTTATTGATAGCTTGTTCAAAGTCAGCAATTAAATCTTCAGACTCTTCTATTCCAACAGAAAAACGAATTAATCTATCATTAATTCCTCTTTCTAAGCGTTCCTCCTCAGTTAACAAAGAATGGGTTGTAAGTGATGGACTTACTACTGTACTTTCCAAACCGGCCAAACTCATGGACGGTTTTATTAAAAGGAGGGCATTCTGAAAATCCATAGCATCAAAGCCTTCAGATAACTCAAAAGACATCATAGCACCAAAACCATGCATTTGAGTTGCTGCTATTGTATGCTGCGGATGACTTTTTAGCCCTGGATAATATACTCGATTTATCATTGAATGTTCTTCCAAATATTCAGCTAGAATCTGAGCATTTTTTGTTTGCTCTTTAACTCTTAGGTTTAATGTTTTTAAACTTCTTTCTAGCATCCAAACTGTAAAATCACTTAAGTTTCCTCCTAAATTAATTCCTGTTTTCCAAATTAACTCAATATGTTCTTTTGAAGCTGCAACTGCTCCTGCCGAAATATCTGAGTGTCCTCCCATATATTTAGTTGCAGAATGAACAACGATATCTATTCCAAAGTATGCTGGATTTTGATTAATTGGTGACGCAAAAGTATTATCAATCATAGTAATGATTCCTCTTTTTTTTGCTAAAAGTGCTACTGCTTTAATATCTGTTATTCCTAACAAAGGATTAGATGGCGTTTCTATATAAATAATCTTGGTATTATCTCTTATTAAAGGTTCAAAATCTTCAATTTGGTCAGATTCTGTATATGAATACTCAATACCGTATTTTTCAAACTCATTTGCAATAAAATTATAGGTACCACCATAAATAACATGTTGAATTAAAACATGATCACCTTTTTTTAAAAAGGCTAACATTGCCGTACTAATAGCGGCCATACCTGAACCAAAGATTAGTGCATCCTCAGTATGTTCTAAGGCAGCTATCTTTCTTCTCAATGCTTCTTGATTAGGAGTATTAAAATATCTGGGATATCTTTTTATATCTACTTGATCGAAAGCATAAGAAGTTGATACATATATAGGAGAAACAGCTCCTTTAAATTGTTCATCTTTAACTTCACCAACGTGAACACAAATAGAATTAATGCCTAATTTTTTTGAATCTTTCATAGAGATTATATTATCAAAACGAATTTACAAAAGAATCAGCTAAAAAAAATAAATTTATAAAGCGTTTTTCTAATGCAAATAAATGAATTAAGTAAAACAATAATTTCAATATCTTTGAAAAATGATTTCAGTAGTAATTTTAGGTAGTGGCAATGTTGCTTTACAATTAATCCAAGCTTTTCTAAAGATTGATACTATCAATTTAAAACAAGTCTACACAAGAAATCAAAATGATATTAATACTTTAAACAGTAGTATTGAAACCACCAATGACATCTCATTATTAAAAAAAGCAGATATTACCATTATTGCTGTGAGTGATCATGCAATTTCTTCTATTTCTTCTCATATTAAAAACTCTTTTGTTGTTCACACATCCGGGAGTGTAGATATGAAGTCTCTTAATAATATTGGACGTAAAGGAGTGTTTTATCCTTTACAATCTTTTTCAAAAAAAAAGAAAGTTGATTTTAAGAATATTCCTATTTGCTTAGAATCAGAAACTAATGAAGATCTTCAAAAATTAGAAGAATTAGTTTCTTTGTTACAAAGTAAAAGTTACCTACTTTCATCTCACCAAAGAAAGAAAATTCATGTAGCTGCTGTTTTTGCCAATAATTTTTCTAATCACATGTATACCATAGCTAATGAAATATGTGAAAAATATAACATTCCTTTTGATATTTTACACCCTTTGATTGAGGAAACCACTAACAAAATTAAAATAATAACTCCTGAGAAAGCTCAGACTGGACCTGCAAAAAGAAATGATGCAGAAACTATAGAAAATCATTTAAATTTGTTATCAAAAAAACAACAAGAAATATATTTAAAAATCACCCAATCTATTCAAGAATATGGAAAAAAGCTATAAGCAATACTTGGCACAAATTAGTACACTCATTTTTGATGTTGATGGTGTTTTAACTAACGGTCTTGTAACAGTAATGTCTAATGGGGAATTAATACGTCAAATGAATATAAAAGACGGTTATGCGCTTCGTGCAGCAGTTAATGCTGGATTAAGAGTTTGCATTATTACTGGCGGAAAAAACGAGGGTGTTAAAATTAGACTTCAAAACTTAGGAATTAAAGATGTATACATGGGTGCACATGATAAAATAGAGCAATACAACCAATTAGTAGATATGTATAAATTACAATCTGAAAATGTATTGTATATGGGGGATGACATTCCAGATTATCCGGTCATGAAATTGGTTGGATTAACTTGTTGCCCAAATGATGCGGCTGAGGAAATTCAACAAATATCCAAGTATATCTCAGATAAAAAAGGTGGAGAAGGTTGTGTCAGAGATATTATTGAACAAATCTTGCGAGTACAAGGAAAATGGGATTCAAATTTTGACGCCACTTTTGATTAATCCTAACCTTTTAATTCCTAAATTAGGATATTAATTTATTAATAATACAATATCATGAAAAAAATAACAATACTTATTCTTTTACTTCTTATCACAAATGTTAGTTTCTCACAATCTATTTTTGGAAAATGGAACTCCTACAATGAGGAGACTAACAAAGTAGAATCTGTTATTGAAGTTTACCAAAAAGATGGTAAAGCTTTCGCTAAAATAAAAAAGATTAATGATCAAACTAGAAAAGATGCAAAATGTATTGCTTGTAGCGGAAAGCTAAAAAATGCTCCTATTTTAGGAATGAATATTCTAACTGGTCTCAAAAAAGATGGTGATGAGTGGTCTGGAGGTAAGATTCTAGACCCAAAAAATGGAAAAGAATATAAATGTTACATCAAATTAATAGACAATAATACATTAAAACTAAGAGGCTACATAGGGATATCTATGTTTGGAAGAACTGCTATCTGGAAAAGAGTTTTAGAATAAGTTATTATGTGAATATTATATATTTGTTCTAATTTTTTTTCTGAAGCATTGGAACAAAGGAAAAATCTCCTAACTCATGCTTTTCAAATTCTTTAGAAGTCTTTCTTATAAATAAGGTCATAACTTGTTTTTCATCACCTACTGGAATTAATAATTTTCCACCAACTTTTAATTGGGATAATAATGGTTTGGGAACAAAAGGTGCTCCTGCTGTTACTAATATTTTATCAAACGGCGCTTTCTCTTTAAAACCTTTATAGCCGTCACCAAAAATAAACTTCTTTGGAACATACCCCAGCTTTGGTAAAAACAAGGAAGTCTTTTTGAACAACTCATGTTGTCGTTCTATTGTATAAACTGAAGCACCTAATTCTATCAAAACAGCTGTCTGGTAACCTGAACCGGTGCCAATCTCTAAAATTTTATCTCCACTATTTATAGAAAGTGTTTGAGTTTGAAAAGCTACAGTAAATGGCTGAGAAATTGTTTGTTCAGCAGCTATAGGAAAAGCCTTATCTTGGTATGCGTGATCTGCAAAAGAAGAATCAATAAATAAATGTCTAGGTATTAATTTTATAGCTTTTAAAACATGGTCATCAATAATACCCTTCTTTTTAAGAACGTCTGCTAACTGTTTTCTTAGTCCTTGATGTTTGGAAGTGTCTTTCAATAGTATAACTTTAATGGGTGCCTAAATTAGAATAATTGATTTTAAATTCCTATAAAATTGTATCTTTGTTGTAGTATTATTTATCAATTTCAAAAAATATTTTTATGCTAAAAGCAGGTGTCTTGGGTGCAGGTCATTTAGGAAAAATTCATCTAAAATTATTGGAACTTTCTGATAAATATGAGTTAGTAGGTTTTTACGACCCTTCACAAGAGAATTCAAAAAAAGTTGGTGACGAATTTGGTTACCATAGTTTTAATTCTGTTGAAGAATTAATTGATGAAGTGGATATTATTGATATAGTTACCCCCACTCTATCTCATTTTGACTGTGCTAAAAAGGCAATAGAAAAAGGGTGTCATATATTTATTGAAAAACCAATTACCAATACAGTTATTGAAGCTGAGGCTATCAAAACATTAGCAAGTCAAAGACATATTAAAGGTCAAGTTGGTCATGTAGAACGTTTTAATCCAGCATTTACAGCAGTAAATAATAAGATAGATTCTCCTATGTTTATAGAGTGTCATCGCTTGGCTGAATTTAATCCCAGAGGTACTGATGTCCCTGTTGTACTAGATTTAATGATTCATGATATAGATATTATATTAAGTGTAGTTCACTCACCTATTAAAAATATTTATGCTAGTGGAGTTACTGTTATCTCTGAAACTCCTGACATAGCGAACGCAAGAATAGAATTTGAAAATGGTTGTGTAGCAAATCTGACTGCCAGTAGAATATCGATGAAAAACATGAGGAAATCTAGATTCTTCCAGAAAGATGCTTACATCTCTGTTGATTTTTTAGAAAAAAAATCTGAAGTAGTAAAAATGAAAGATGTTCCTGAAAATCCAGATGAATTTGCCATGATCCTTCAAAATGCAGAAGGGATGAAAAAACAAATTTATTTTGAAAATCCGGAAGTTACCCCAAATAATGCAATTTTAGATGAATTAGAATCTTTTGCTTTAGCTATCGAAAATAATACAACACCTGTAGTTAGTTTAAGTGACGGAACCAATGCGTTAAGAGTAGCTCAACGGATTATTGATAGTTTTTAATACTAATTTCACTAATTATAAAATAGATTTAACTTATGAAAAATATTGCTGTCATTGGTGCCGGTACAATGGGTAACGGAATTGCACATACATTTGCACAATTTAATTATAATGTTCAATTAATTGACATATCTCAAAATTCTCTTGATAAAGCTATAGCTTCAATCAAAAAGAATCTCAGTAGAATGGTAGTTAAGGACAAAATAACTAATGCAGAAAAAGAGAGAACTCTTGCCAATATTACCACATATACTTCTATAAAAGAAGGAACCCAATATGCAAGTTTAGTAATAGAAGCTGCTACTGAAAATTTAGACTTGAAGTTGAAAATCTTTAAAGAATTGGATGAAGTTTGTCCAGAAGATACCATTCTGGCAACTAACACCTCCTCTATATCAATTACTCAAATAGCTAGTAATACAAACAGACCAGGTCAAGTAATAGGAATGCACTTTATGAATCCTGTTCCTATTATGAATTTAGTAGAAATAATTAGAGGTTACAATACCTCTGATGAGGTAATGAAGTTCACGGTTGATCTTTCCAAAAAAATACAAAAAACACCTGTTGAAGTTAATGATTATCCTGGCTTTGTAGCTAACAGAATTTTGATGCCTATGATTAACGAATCTATAGAAACTCTTTACAACGGTGTAGCTGGAGTGCTAGAGATTGATACAGTTATGAAATTAGGAATGGCACATCCAATGGGTCCATTGCAATTAGCCGACTTCATAGGTCTAGATGTTTGTTTGTCTATTTTAGAAGTCATGTATAATGGTTTTAAGAATCCAAAATATGCACCATGTCCACTATTAGTTAATATGGTAATGGCCGGGAAATTAGGCGTGAAATCTGGAGAAGGATTTTATGATTACTCTAAAAATAGAAAAGCAGAAATAATAGCCAAGCAATTTGAATAAGTTAATTTTTTTCTTACTACTATTCCTTTCTTTTTCAGTAATAGGTCAAGTAAAAAAAGAACGTCAAAAGTCAATAACTAAAGTTGGTGTCCTTTTTAGTAATGCAAAACAAAATAACCTATTTTTTTTTGATAAAGATTACGATTATAAAACCAATGCATACAAATTTCAATTGTTTTATCCCATACAGAGGGGTAGGAATTGGGATGTAAATCTTATACTACAACCCCAATTTCAAAAGGCACAACATCAATTACTGAATGAACAATTTATTACTCCAGATGAAGAAAATTTTGAATTTTTAAGAGAAAAATTTACTCAAAAAAAAGACATCTCTTTGTATGCATTTGAAGTAGGTTTTCAGTTGAGAAAATCTATTATTAAAAACATCTTCTTTGAGGCTACTTTAGGTTTAGGAGCCGGGTATATAAGTTTAGAGTCTGAAAGATTAGCAAAAGGCTTTACTTTTATTGAAAATTTGTCTTTAGGGTTAGCTCATAGAATTAATAAATCAGAGATTTTTCTAGCAACTACTGTAGGACATGTTTCCAACTTTAATATACAAAAACCTAACAGTGGTTATAATATACTTGGATTTGAATTGGGGTATAGAGTTTTTATTAAATAAAAAAGGGATTTAGTCATAAATCCCTTTGTATGTAACATCAATATTATCAATTAATTTCTTCTTGGATCATCATCTGATTCATAATCTTTTCTGGCTTTGTTCCATATTTTAAGATCATCTGCTTCTGTAATTCCTGACTTAACCATAATATTTACGCCATCAGAAATACCTAATTCTAATTCTCTTTTCTCAAACTCATTATCTCCAATTTTGATCTCTACATATGGTTTTTCAGTTTTTTTATCAAAACGTAGCAAAGCCTCTTTAATTGATAATACACTATCTTGTTTTTCTAAAACTATATCAGCATTAGCGCTATAATTTGCTCTTACAAAATAGTTGTCATCTAAAGTAATATTCGCTTTGATCGTAAATTGAACAGCACCACCCTCTTCCGTTCCTTTTGGTGCAATGAAGTTTAATTTAGCAGGGAATTTTTTCTCTTCGATAGCTCCTAAAGAAATTTCTATCGCAGTTCCTTTCACTAACTTACTAACATCAGATTCATCTACCTTACCTTCAAAAATCATCTTACTCATATCGGCTATTGAGGCTATTGTTGTACCAGCATTAAAATTATTACTTTGTATTACTTGGTCTCCTTCTTTTACTGGAATTTCTAATATAGTTCCAGATATTTGAGCTCTTATGTCAGTATTTGCAACACCAACACCAGATGAACCACTTTTAATAATTTTGTAATCATTTTCAGCATTCACTAAATCTTGTTTTGCTTGATTATAAGTAAGCTCTACTTGTTCAAATGATGAAGCTGCCAACACGCCTTTATCATAAAGCTTCTTATTTCTGTCATAGGAGATTTTTGCATTCTTAACTCTTAATTTAATATTATCTACCCTGCCTTTAGCACTTATTAAAGACTGTTCATTTGGAACAACTCTAACAGTTGCAATTAAGTCTCCTTTATTAACTTTTGCGCCTTCTAACAAAATAATTTTATCAATAATTCCTGTTATCTGTGGTTTTATTTCAATTTCTTCCAGAGGAACTACTTTTCCAGTTGCTACTGTCTTCTTTACTATAGTAGCTTTAAATGCTTTTTCAGTTTCAAAAGTCTGAATATTTTCTTTATTCTTACCTCCTAGCCATACAAGAACTCCTGCAAATGTTATGAAAACTATTACTAATATAATTTTTGCTCTTTTACTCATTTTAATTATGTATTAACTTTGATTAATATATTTTTATTATTATTCGTCTCTTAAGGCATCTATTGGTTTTACTAATGTAGCCATATAGGCTGGTATTAAGCCAATTAAAGTTCCAAGTACTATAAGGATTAAAAATGCAAATAGAATAATTGGAATATTTACCGTGGGGTTTATTAAAGTAGGATCTGGACCTGAACCTAAAAATGTATCCATTAAGAACAAAACAAATCCTCCAAAAATAATACCTAACATTCCTGCTACTGTAGTTAAAAATACAGATTCAAGAACCACTTGTCTTCTAATTTCAACGGGCGTAGCTCCTATTGCACGTCTAATACCTATTTCTTTGGTCCGTTCTTTTACAGTAATCAATAAAATATTGCCGATAGCAAAAACTCCTGCAATTAGAGTAGCGATACCAACAAACCATGTTAAAAATTGCATTCCAGTTAGAAACCCTGTAACCTTACCAATTTCAGCTGCTAAATTAACACTCCCAAAAGCTTTTTTATCTTCTGGATCTACTTTGTGAATATTTTTAAGGGTCAACAATATATCTTGTTCCATTTGTAAAATATCTACTCCTTCATTAGCAGTAATCATCATCCAACCTATTCTATTTCCTGTGTTAAAAACCTGCTTAAAAGTAGTAAAGGGTATGTATGCAGCTGCACCATCAAAAGCTATAGTACCATTTTTATATACACCTACAACTTTATAAGAAATATTACCAATAGTAACCATCTCACCTACTGGCTCTTCATTTTTATCAAACAATTGTTCATAAATCTCTAGTTCAATTACACAAACTTTTGACTTTAGTTTTATATCATTTTCATTCAAAAAACGCCCAAAGATTAAATCCTTTTTTTGAACTTTATCCAAAACAGGGAAATCTCCTGAAATATTAAAGTTTCCTGTTTTAAAACCTCTGGTTATGGCACTATTAGAATTGCTTCTTGGAGCAATAAATTTAATTTCCTTGTATTCTCTTTTTAAAATCTCTACATCATCTATAGTTAAACGAACTCTTCTTCCTTTTTGAAATCCTTTAAAAGGAAGGTCTGTTCTTTGAGTCCACACAAAAACACTATTGGTAGCAAAATCACCAAAAATAGTTTTAAAGTTATTTTCTAATCCTCTTGAAGCTCCTAATAGTGTAACTAACAGAAAAATACCCCATAGAACACCAATGATGGTAATGACTGTTCTCGTTTTATTTTTACGGATTCCTCCATAAATTTCTTGCCAAGTATCTGAATCAAATATAAATTTCATATTAATCTGCTCTTAAGGCTACTACTGGTTTAATTTGTGAAGCTTTTCTAGCTGGAACTAAAGCGGCTATTAATCCTGAAATAATTAAAACTATGGTGGCTCCTATCACCAACCCTTGACTTACACTTGGGTCTTTAATAAAATAGTCTTTCTCTAAATTATTCCCAATTAAACTTAGGATATAGGTTCCTAGAGTTAAACCAAGATATCCAGCAATAGTAGTAATTAAAACAGATTCTTGAACTACCATTCCAACTATAGAAGAAGGTTTTGCTCCTAATGCCTTTCTAATACCAAATTCTTTTGTTCTTTCTTTGATAACAAATATCATAATATTGCTAATACCAATTATACCTGCTATAAGGGTTCCTGAACCTATAAAAACTACAATAAAAAAAAGTGCAATCATAAAAACATCAACTCCTTTTCTACCTTCAGCCATATTTCTTACAGACAAAGCACTCTGATCATCTGGATGAATATCCAGTTTGCTTCTCATATCTCTTTCTATAAGGTTTCCAAAAGCTATGGCTTCATCTAAATTTAAATCTTGATTGTACCCAATTCTAATTTGACTTAAATAATTATTATTTCCATATAATTTTTGGGCAGTGGTTACAGGAATATAGGCTACTCTCTCCTCATTGTCTCCGCCATCATCAGAAAAAATTCCAATAACTTTATAAGATATCCCTCCTACATTAACTCGTTTACCCAATGCTGGTTTTTCTCCAAATAAATCAGACTTAATTAACCTACCTATTACGATTACTTTTGAGGATTCATTGATGTCTAGTTGATTTATGTATCTTCCCTCATCTATTATTGTTTTCTCTAAAAATTGATGATCGGGATGAACAGCTGTTACACTATAATTGTCTTGTTTATTATCGTATGAGATACTGAAATTTTTAAAAATTCTAGCAGTCATTAAATCTATCTTAGAATCATATTTGTCCTCTAAGTACTCATAGTCAGGATTTTTTAATTGAATTCTCCTATTAGATTGTAATCCTTTGAAAGGTTTTGTAGTTTTCCATACCCTTACTATCATTGAATTCGCTGCATCGTCTACAAAAGCCCCCTCAAAGGTATTTTTAAGACCACTTACAATTCCAAACAATAAAGTAAATAATAAAATAGCAAAAGCTACTGTAAAACCTGACATTACAGAACGTAATTTATTCTTATTGATGCTTTGGAAGATTTCTCTCCATCGATCTAAATCGAACATAGTTAAACGGTTTTAACAGGGTTTCTTTGAACGTTGATAGTATCACTAGTTATAATTCCATCTTTTAAACGAACAATTCGTTTAGTTTGATCAGCTACTTCCTCCTCGTGAGTAATCACAAAAACTGTCATTCCTTCATTATTAATATCTTTCAGTAAATCCATCACAGAATCAGTTGTTGTGGAATCTAGTGCTCCTGTTGGTTCGTCTGCTAGTACAACCTTTGGCTGAGTTACTAACGCCCTTGCAATGGCTACTCGCTGTTTTTGACCACCTGATAATTCATTAGGTAAATGAGACGCCCAATCTTTAAGACCAACTTTGTCTAAATAATCTAGTGCTATTTTTTGACGTTCCTTTCTTGAAACTCCTTTATAATACAACGGTAATGATACATTTTCTAAAGCAGTTTTGTAAGAAATTAGATTAAATGACTGAAAAACAAATCCCAAAAATTTATTTCTTAGAACAGCTCCCTTTTTTTCATTTAAGTTTTTAATTTCTTGACCATTTAAAAAATAATCTCCCTCATCGTGCTCATCTAGTAGACCAACAATGTTTAATAAGGTAGATTTACCTGACCCTGAGGAACCCATTATTGATACAAATTCACCTTCTTTAATGTGTAGATCTATTCCTTTTAATACATGCAGAGAATCTTTACCAATAGGATATGATTTATGAAGGTTTTTTATACGAATCATTTAGGTTTTTATTTTTTTGATAAAAGTAGCTAATAGGCGATATTGCCGCTACTAATTTTATGTTAAAACAACAGTTTAGTTGCTTGTATATATAAATACCTCCATAAGACGTTTCTAAAATTAATTTGTTACACTTAATTTTAAATTTTAAGCATTATTTTTGCCTTATATGTTTAAAAATATAGATAACATCCCTGAAAACAAAAAGCTGATTTTATTTGACGGGGTCTGTAACTTGTGTAATGATGCAGTTTTAAAAATAATTAGACAGGATAAAAATAATATCTTTTTATTCACTGCACTTCAGTCAAACACTGGCAAGAATATTATTAATGAATTAGGAATCGATATCTCTAAAATAGATTCTATAGTATTATATATTCCTGGTGGTAACTACTTTATAAAATCTGAAGCAGTTTTTAAAATTGTAAATGAGTTTAAAGGAGTTTGGAAAATTATTCAAATATTTAGAGTTTTTCCAGTTTTTTTAAATGACTTTTTTTATGACTTTATCGCTAGAAACAGATACCGTTGGTTTGGAAAAAAAGAAGAATGTATGATCCCTACTAAAAAATTAAATTCTAAATTTTTAAACTAAATGAAGTTTCCAAAAAAATTACAGTGTGTTATTTTTGATATGGATGGTGTTATTATAGATTCTGAAGAAATTCACAAAAAAGCATATTATGAGACTTTTAAAAGTCTAGGAGTTGACGTTTCCGAAGAACTTTATAAAACAATGACTGGTTCATCTACTATAAATGCATTTCAAAAGTTGGTAAATTATTTTAATCTAGATGATATTCCGGAAGAGTTAGTTCTTCAAAAAAGAAAACGTTATGTAAATTACTTTGAAAATGATCCAACATTAGCGTTGGTTCATGGAGTAAAAGAGTTGATTCAATTTCTAAACAAACAAAATATAACGTTAGTTTTAGCCTCCTCCTCTGCTATGGTAAACATCAATCGTGTTTTTTCTAGATTTGATTTAAATCAATATTTTACTGTGAAAATTAGTGGTGCAGATCTAACTGCCTCTAAACCTCACCCAGAAATTTTTGAAAAGGCAGCTATTCTAGGTGGTGTATCAAAAGAACAGTGTATTGTGATTGAAGATTCAGACAATGGAATAAAAGCTGCTAACGATGCAGGAATATTTGTTGTTGGGTATGAAAATCCTCTAGTAAGTGATCAAACTCTCAAGGATGCTAATTTAATAATTAGGGATTATAATATCCTGAAAAACTATATAATTGATCTAAAATAAAAAAAGCTCAAGTAAAACTTGAGTTTTTTTTATAACTAATACTTGAAATTAAGGTCTAAATGAAATTTTTCGCATTCGTAAACTTTCTGGCGTAACCTCTAGATATTCGTCTACTTTGATGTATTCCATACATTCCTCTAATGAAAAATCGATCTTTGGAGCAATCTTAACACTGTCATCTGTCCCAGATGAACGAACATTCGTTAATTTTTTTCCTTTAATCAAATTTACACCCATATCCGTATCCTTACTATTTTCACCAACAACTTGCCCTATATATATGTCTTGGTTTGGATCTATAAAAAAGCGTCCTCTGTCTTGCAACCTGTCTATTGCATATGCAGTAGCTTTTCCTGCTGCAGAAGAAACAATAGCTCCTTTAATATCATCAGAAAATTCACCTTTAAAAGGACCGTATTCTGAAAATCTATGATTTATGATAGCAGTTCCTGCTGTTGCTGTTAGAATCTTATTTCGTAATCCTATAAGCCCTCTAGAGGGTATGGTAAACTCTAAATGTTGAAGATCTCCTTTTGGCTCCATTACTAGTAAATCTCCTTTTCGTAATGAAACTAAATTTATAGCCTTGGATGCAACATCTTCTGGAACATCTATCGATAAAGTTTCGTATGGCTCAGATTTTATACCATCAATTTCCTTGAGTATTACCTGTGGTCTTCCAACTTGTAATTCATATCCTTCTCTACGCATTGTTTCTATCAAAACAGATAAATGAAGAACACCTCTACCAAATACATTAAACTTATCTTCTGTATCTGTTTCATCTACACGAAGAGCAAGATTTTTCTCCATCTCTTTGAATAATCGATCACGTAAATGACGAGAGGTAACATACTTTCCTTCTTTTCCAAAAAATGGAGAATTATTAATGGTAAATAACATACTCATAGTAGGTTGGTCTACCTCTATTCTTGGCAAAGCTTCTGGTGCATCTAAATCTGCAATCGTATCACCAATTTCAAAACCTTCTAATCCAGTTATAGCGCATATGTCACCACTTCTTACCTTTGAAGTTTTGGCTTTACCCATACCCTCAAAAACGTGTAATTCCTTAATTCTTACTTTTTTCGTAGAACCATCTCGTTTACACAACATATAATCTTTATTTTCCTCTAAATCGCCTCTAAAAACTCTTCCTATTGCTATTCTTCCTGTAAAAGATGAAAAATCTAACGAGGTAATTTGCATTTGAGGAGATCCGTCTCTATAAGGTGCCTCAGGAATAGATTCTATGACAGCATCTAATAGGTCTAAGATATTATCCTTTGGATCTTGCCAATCTGTACTCATCCAACCATTTTTTGCCGAACCATAAATAGTAGTAAAATCTAATTGTTCTTCAGTAGCTTCTAATGCAAACATCAGATCAAATACTTTTTCATGAACTAAGTCTGGTGTACAATTTTCTTTGTCTACCTTATTCACAACAACTATAGGTGTTAATCCTAATTCTAAAGCCTTACCTAATACAAAACGTGTTTGTGGCATCGGACCCTCAAAAGCATCTACCAATAACAAAACACCATCAGCCATTTTTAATACGCGTTCTACTTCACCACCAAAATCTGCGTGACCAGGAGTATCTATTACATTTATCTTTACATTTTTGTAGTTAACAGAAACGTTTTTTGATAAGATTGTAATTCCTCTTTCCCTTTCAAGATCATTATTGTCTAGTAATAAATCTTTACGTTCTTTACGATCGTCTAAAATTTTTGCTTGATCTATAATCTTGTCAACTAATGTAGTCTTACCGTGATCTACGTGGGCTATAATGGCAATATTCCTAATTGATTGCATGCTTGCTTTTTTTGAAGTTGCAAAAGTAGTGTTTTACTTTAAGAGAATGAATAAATTAGCATTAATTTATTAGCTCTTCATCATCTCTAAAAGCTGATGGTAAAATATCTGGAATTAATTTGATTAACAGGGGCAATAACAAAGCCCCACCAGGTAACATAAATACTGCAAATGCAGGGATAGCTTTACAGATATCTAATAACTGAATTTTAACTTTTTCTTTTTCCTCTTCAGATAAAGAGGAGTGCATAGACTTTTTTATTAAACTAACAGCTTCTTTACTTTGCTGAAGTTCTTTGTCTAAGCGTTTTTTATTTTTCTGAAGGAGTTCTTTTATTTCTTCTACAGTATTCATTCTAATTTTCTTCTTACTCTTTCTTCTTTAATCAAATTTAATTCTCTACTTGTTTGGCCAGCTACAGAAGTATTTTCTTCAGCTCTTCTAATCAGGTAAGGCATTACATCTCTAACAGGTCCAAAGGGAACATATTTTGCTGTATTGTATCCTTCTTTAGCTAAATTAAAACTTATGTGGTCACTCATACCATACAATTGACCAAACCATAATCTATTGTCATTTGAATTTATATTATGACGCTTAGCTAAATCTAATAATAAATAGGAACTGTCTTCATTGTGTGTTCCTGCAAAAAGAGCCATTTTATCATGTTCCATCATAAATTTCATAGCATCATTAAAATTTTTATCAGTAGTATTTTTATCAATACAGATTGGAGATGGATACTTGTTTTCTATTGCTCTTTCCCTTTCTTTTTCCATATAAGCACCACGAACTATTTTTAATCCTATGTGATAATTTCCTTTCAAAGCTTTCTGGTGTAATTCTTTTAAATAATCCATCCTATCATGGCGATACATTTGTAATGTATTAAAAACAATAGCTTTATTTACATTATACTTTTCCATTAAGCCTTCAACCAATACATCTGCCGCATCTTGCATCCAACTCTCTTCAGCATCAATTAAGATAGGAACGTCATATTTTATTGCCTTATCGCATATTTCATAATAACGATTCATGACAGTTAACCACTCACTTTTTTCTTCATTAGAAAGTGATTTTTTTTCTGTAATTTTTTGATACAAAGAAAAACGACCCACCCCTGTTGGTTTAAAGACCACAAATGGAATCGCATCTTTTTCCTTGGCAAATTCTATATTTTTTAATGTTGTTGCTTTTACAATGTCAAATTGCTCTTCTGTTTCTTTACCCTCTACAGAATAATCTAAAACAGAATAGACTTTATGATGGTGCATTTTTTCAATGATAGAAGAACAATCTTCTTCAGTAACTCCACCACAAAAATGATCGAATACAGTAGATCTAATTAACCCCTCAACAGGTAAGTGTGCTTTTAAAGCAAAGTTAGTAACGGCTTTACCTATTTTAACCATTGGTTGACTTTGAATTAATTTGAATAAGAAAAAAGCTCTTTCTAATTCTGAGTCTGACTTTAACGAAAAAGCAATTTTGGTATTATTAAAGAGATTCATAAACTTAAAAAATATATAAACAAAGATAGTTAGCTGATTCAAATTATTCAATATTTTGTAGTTTATTTGTACTTGAAATTTATAGAACATGAAATCTATTAAAGCGGCTACTTATTATGTTCATTTTAAGCAAAATGGATATGGAGAATTAAATTCCTTAATTCAAAATGAAGATTATTCTTCAATTTTTATTTTGGTTGATGAAAATTCTTTAGAATATTGCTATCCAAAATTTATTCCTTTACTAGAAACAGATAAACGAATAGAAATTATAGAAATTGAATCTGGAGAAATTAATAAAAACTTAGACACCTGTAGTGGTGTTTGGAATGCGCTAACTGAATTAAACGCAGATAGAAATAGCTTATTAATAACACTTGGTGGCGGAGTTATTACAGATTTAGGAGGTTTTGTGGCAGCTACTTATAAACGTGGTATTGATTTTGTAAACATCCCTACAACTTTGCTAAGCATGGTTGACGCATCTGTAGGGGGAAAGACTGGTGTAGATTTAGGAGTTTTAAAAAATCAGATTGGATTGTTCGTAAACCCACAAATTGTTATAATTGATGAAGATTTTTTAACTACGTTAAATGATAGAGAATATAATTCTGGTATTGCCGAAATTATAAAATATGGATTAACCTATGATACCAATTTGATTGATTATTTAAAAACCTTTGAAAAATCAACTATTAATAAAATCATTCATCGATCTATAGAAATTAAAAACGAAATAGTTTTGAAAGATCCTAGAGAAAAAGGATTAAGAAAGGTTTTAAATTTCGGACATACATTAGGGCATGCTATAGAATCTTATTTTTTAGAAAACAATAACAAAGACAGCCTTACCCATGGTGAGGCTATAGCTATTGGTATGGTTTGTGAATCATATCTTTCATATAAAGTTCTAAAATTGCCAATTGAAAAATTAATTGTTATCAAAAATATGATTAGTACTATGTATGAAAAAGTAACTATCCAGCAGGAGGACTATGCTGCTATTTTTGAATTATTAAAGCATGATAAAAAAAACAACAACGGCGAAGTAAATTTCGTTTTGTTAAATGATTTTGAAGAATTTAAACTGGATTGTAAAATAAGCAACAAATTATTGATAGAAAGTATTGAATATTATAATTCTTAATGAACTTTATTTAATGCGGCATTATAAACATCCTCATAAACTGGTAATATATTATCTAAGCAAAACTGTTTAGTGTGTTCTTTGGCAGCTTTCTTAAAATTCATCAAAATTTCATCATCTTTCAAAATTGATATTGCATTTATTGCCATATTAACACAGTCACCTAAATTACTGAGGTAACCTGTTTCCCCATCAATATTTACTTCAGGTAATCCTCCAGTATTTGTGGAAATAACAGCAGTTGAAGCAGCCATGGCCTCTAGTGCAGCTAATCCAAAACTTTCACTTTCAGAGGGTAATAAAAAAACATCTGTGTAACATAAAATTTTAGATATTTCATGACTATTTCCCAAGAAGATAACTTTGTCTTCTATACCTAACTTTTTCACCTGTAATTCAGCATTTCTTTTTTCTGGGCCTTCTCCAACCATCAATAATTTTGAGGGTAGCTCTTGTTGAACTTTATAAAAAATCTTAATTACATCTTTAATTCTTTTAACTGGTCTAAAGTTAGAAATGTGAGTTAATATTCGCTCATTAGGTTTTGCCACAGCTATACGTTGACAATCATTTTGTAGTTCAAGGTCATATTTTTCAGTATCTATAAAATTATGAATTACTTTAATTTCATTGGTAATTGAAAATAAACGAAGCGTATCCTCTTTCAAACTTTTTGAAACTGAGGTTACTATGTCAGAATTATTTATGCTAAATTCTACTGCTGTCTTATAACTGGGATGGCTTCCAACCAAAGTAATGTCGGTTCCATGTAAAGTAGTCACAACTTTTATATCAATACCTTTCTCTAATAGCATCATTTTTGCCATGTAAGCAGCATAAGCGTGAGGAATAGCATAATGAACATGTAAAATTTCTAATTTATATTTAGATACAACTTCTACTAACTTTGTAGACAATGCTAGCTCATAGGGTTGATATTGAAATAATGGATATTCCTCCATTAATACTTCATGAAAGTGTAACTTGTGAGAAATAAAATCTAAACGAACAGGTAGATTATACGTAACAAAATGGACTTCATGGCCTTTATCAGCCAATGCCATTCCTAACTCTGTAGCTACTACTCCACTTCCACCAAATGTTGGATAACAAACAATTCCTATTCGCATTTTTTATTAAAAATATTTTTACAAAGATACTTTTTTACTGACGGGGCATATCTAAATAAAAACATAAAAAAGTAAGGTTAGAGTAAAAAAAAACCTATTGAATATCAATAGGTTTTTAATTTTATTTGTGACTATTTTTAGTAGTCTCCTAATGTTACTGGGTTTTGATTTAGGGCATCGGCTAATTGATCATCATTTGGTGCTTTTCCATGCCATGCATGGGTATGCATCATAAAATCTATTCCATTACCCATCTCAGTGTGTAATAATACACAAACTGGTTTTCCTTTTCCTGTTTTAGATTTAGCTTCAGAAAGTCCTTTTATTATTGAATCAACATCATTTCCTTTTATTATATCAATTACTTCCCAACCAAAAGCTTCAAATTTAGCTCTGATACTTCCCATTGGTAATACGTCGTCAGTAGCACCATCTATCTGCTTTCCGTTTAAATCTATAGTAGATATTAGGTTATCTATTTTTTTTGCAGAAGCATACATCGCAGACTCCCAAACCTGACCTTCTTGCAATTCACCATCACCATGAAGTGTGTATATAATTTTATCATCCCCATTAAGTTTCTTAGCTTCAGCTGCTCCAATAGCTACAGACATCCCTTGTCCTAAAGACCCTGATGCAATCCTTATACCAGGCAAACCTTCGTGAGTAGTTGGATGTCCTTGTAAACGAGTATTCATTTTTCTAAAAGTTGCCAATTCTTCAATTGGAAAAAAACCGCTTCTAGCCAATACACTGTAATAAACTGGTGAAATATGGCCGTTAGATAAGAAAAATAAATTTTCATTTTTCCCATCCATTGAAAATTCAGTTGAATATTCTAACACCTCTTGATACAAGACAGTAAAAAATTCTGCACAACCAAGAGAACCTCCAGGATGACCAGAATTTACAGCATGAACCATTCTTAAAATATCTCTTCTAACTTGTTGTGTGAAATCTTGTAATTCTTGAATTGTAGCCATTAATTTTTATTTGTTTCACAAAAGTAATTTTTTAAAAAACATTTGACAAGGTTTATTTAATTACAAAGTTAACAAGGTTATTAACTATGTTTTTTCTTTTTTCTTTTTAGCTGCAGGAAATAATACGTTGTTTAATATTAAACGATAACCTGGAGAGGTTTTGTGAAGTTCTAATTCAGTTTTTGGGTCTCCTACTCTATGGGTATAATCTTCAGGGTCATGACCGCCATAAAATGTAAACATTCCTTTTCCTCTTGTACCGTGAATATATTTAGCCTCTCTGTTTGTTCTGTTTTCTCCTAAAACTAAAATGTTTGACTTAATAGTAGATCTATCAAAAGAAGTTGTCTGCCCCATAAATCCCTTTACTAACTGCGTATGATTTTGAGTTAGCATAGTTGGCACTTGATCCCATTTAGCTGAAAATTCTATTAATGAAAAGTAATCGGAAGTTTTGGGAATAAAACGTTTTGTTGTCATATCTATTGACGAAAATTCGTAGGTTGTTGGATTTCTAATTAAATTAAAATCTTTAAATGCAAAGGTTTTATTAAAATTAATTTTAGATTGATAATCAGATTCTGAGGGATCGCCATCAAACATAGATTCTGCAATATCTACATCATCTGCGGATATAGCAATATCAAAACTATCAGTTGCAGAGCACATAGCAAACATAAAACCACCACCAATTACAAAATTTCTTATCTTTTTACTAACGGCTAGTTTTAATTTTGAAACTTTGTTAAAACCCAATTTTTTTGCAGATTTTTCTGCTCGAAGTTTCCCATTTACATACCAAGGAGTTGTTCTAAACGCTCCATAAAAACGACCATACTGGCCAGTAAAATCCTCGTGATGAAGGTGTAACCATTCGTAAAGTATTAGTTTATCGTTTAAAACCTCTTCATCATAGACAACATCAAAAGGAATTTCGGCATAAGTTAATACCATGGTAACTGCATCATCCCAAGGCATTTTGTCCTTAGGAGAATACACAGCTATCTTTGGAGCTTTTTCAAGACTAACTGCTTCTTGATTTTTAGAAGGAGAAGAAATGTCTTCTAATATTAATTGTGCTTTTGCATCAGAAATTACTTGATACGAAACACCCCTTATGTTGCATTCATTTTCAATGACTTTATTATTTTCTATCAAAAATGCGCCACCATCATAATTTAATAACCATTTAGCTTTTAGACCTACCTCCAGAGAATAATAAACAATACCATAAGCTTTCAAATGATTTGTTTGATTATCATCATTCATAGGAACATAAATAAATGAGGCACTAATAGAGCTCGAAACAAATAGAAACAATAAAATAATGATCAAATTTCTCAACACAAAATTATTATATTTAAAGGGTGTTTTTTAGCCAAAACATGTGATACTTTACAAATTAAATTACTAGTTTATTTTGGAATTTAAAAAATAATAGTTGTAGATAAATACTAGAAAGGAACATCATCTTCATCCATTCCAAATGCATCTTTTGGCTCGATACGAGTATCTGGAAAAACATCTTCAGCAAAATCAGTATTCATACTTGATTGAAATTCACTACTAAAACCTTCATCTAAGTCGGAGAATTTAGCTAAATGACCTGTAAATTTTAATCGAATATTATCTAGACCACCATTACGGTGTTTGGCAATGATAAATTCACCTTGGCCTTCACATGGTGTATGGTCATCATCATCCCATTCTGTCATTCCGTAATATTCTGGACGAAATATAAAAGAGACAATATCTGCATCTTGCTCAATGGCTCCAGATTCACGTAAATCAGATAACAATGGTCTTTTACTACCACCTCTAGTTTCTACAGCTCTAGATAATTGAGATAATGCAATTACTGGCACTTCTAATTCTTTAGCTAATGCTTTTAAATTTCTAGAAATCATAGAAATTTCTTGCTCTCGATTTCCTCCTCCTTTACTATTATTCCCTGCAGTCATTAATTGTAAATAATCAATAACTATAATTCTAACATTATGTTGAGATACTAGACGACGAGCTTTGGCACGTAAATCAAAAATTGATAAAGAAGGTGTATCATCTATAAAAATTGGGGCGTCAGACAAACGTTTTACTTTAACATTCAACTGTTCCCACTCATGTGGTTCTAGATTTCCTTTACGAAGCTTTTCTGAAGTTAAACCTGTTTCAGAGGATATCATTCTGGTAATTAATTGAACAGATGACATCTCTAGAGAAAAAACAGCGACTGCATGATTAAAGTCAATAGCCATATTTTTAGCCATAGAAATTACAAAGGCAGTTTTTCCCATACCAGGACGCGCAGCTATAATAATTAAATCTGATGGTTGCCAACCTGAGGTAATCGCATCAAGTTTTGTAAAACCTGTGGCCAAACCACTCATTCCCTCCTTATTAGAAATTTCTTGGATTTTTGATAAAGCTTGTTTAACTAAATCACTTGCACCTTCCGAACTTTTCTTTAAATTCCCCTGTGTTACCTCAAAAAGCTTAGCTTCAGCATTATCTAACAAATCAAATACATCTGATGTTTCATCATAAGCATTTTCAATAATATCACTAGAAATACTAATTAACCTACGTTGAATATATTTTTGAAGAATAATTCTTGCATGAAATTCTATGTGTGCAGATGAAGCTACTTTTTGAGTTAGTCTAATCAAATGAAAATCACCACCTACTAAATCTAATTTGGCATTTTTTCTCAATGAGTTTGAAACAGTTAACAGATCAATAGGTTTAGACTCTTGGAATAAATCATAAATAACTCTATAAATTTCCTGATGTTTAATCTCATAAAAAGCGTCAGGATGCAGAATATCAATAACGTCATCAATCCCTTTTTTATCAATCATCATAGCGCCCAAAACTGCCTCTTCTAGATCAACTGCTTGAGGTGGTACCTTCCCTTTTTCTAAACTGATAATTTTAGATTTGTCTACTTTTTTACCACTGTATGATTGTGTTTTCTCCATAGTAACAAAGGTATATTTTTACAAACAAATGAGGTTTCTACTATTGGTTTTTATTTTTACACAAGATTTGTTAACCAAATTGTTATTATCATGTTAACAAAGTATAAAGTTCTACATTTCTTTCTGTATTTTTACAATAATGATGAATAAAAAGAAAAATATTTATCTCACCTTTTTTTTAGGAATTCAAATACTATTCATGAGATGGATAGAAAGCAATCCATCTTTTATTGAAACCTATTATTCTAGAGGAATATATCCATACATAAGCTCTTTTTTAAGAATTTTATTTGGATGGATGCCTATCTCCTTTGGAGATCTTATTATTATATTTTTTGGTTTATACCTGATTTATGTCATTTACAAACTTGTTTCAACGCGCTTTACTAATATGGTTTCTAAAATTTTAGGGATTACCTCATTTATCTCAATAATTTATTTCTTGTTTTATTTTCTGTGGGGGTTAAATTATTTTAGAGAACCTTTAGATAAAAACTTAAAGTTCAAAACCACTCCATACAATAATCAAGAATTACTAAACCTTACTAAATATTTAGTTTCTAAACTGAATGAATCTCATTTAAGAATTACAAAATCTGATTCAATAAGTGTAATTGTACCTCATTCAAATAAAGATATTTATTTGCTAGCTAAAAAAGGATATAAAAAATTGGCAAATAATAATTCTCTATTTACTTACAAATATGGTATAGCAAAAAATTCTCTAATAAGTGTTTTACAATCATATAATGGTACTTCAGGTTATCTAAATCCATTTACTGGAGAAGCGCAAGTGAATCGATTGATACCAAAAACCATTTTACCTACAACCACAACTCATGAAATGGCTCACCAAATCGGTTTTGCTGCAGAAAACGAAGCTAATTTTATAGGTTTTTTAGCAGCATTATTTAATGATGATCCTTATTTTAAATATTCTGCATATAGGATGGCCACTAGATATGCCATATTTGAATTATATAAAAGAGATAGAGATGCTTTTGAGATAGTATATAAAACTTTAAATAAAGGGATTTTAATAGATTTTAAATCATCTTCTGATTTCTGGAATACTTATAAGAACCCTTTTGAGCCAATTGTAAAAAAAGGATACAATATTTATTTAAAATCTAACAATCAGGTAAAAGGGATTAATTCCTACAACTACGTAGTAGATTTATTAATTAGTTATTTTAAAACACCACACAATAAAATATAATTCATTAATTATAAAAACTCTTTAGACACTAATATAAAAGTTCTTATTAAGGCACAATTGAAACCCCTATTCTGCTCATAAAGTTTTGTTAAAAACAATTATAAACATTTAATAAGTATTTACTTCTCAATAGATTTATAAAAAATAAACATTAACCAAATGAGAAAACTATTTTTAGTACTCATGCTTTTATCGGTTACTTTAACAAAAGCACAAGAGTACTTTCCAGTAAATACTGGTGTAAAAACATCAAAAAACACAATGGTTGCGTTTAAAAACGCTACCATTTATATGAGTTCAGAAAAGGTTCTCAAAAAAGGTATATTATTGATTAATGATGGAAAAGTTGTTTCTATTGGTAAATCAGTAAAAATTCCTGAAGGCACAACTACTTTAGATTTAAGTGGGAAAATAATATACCCATCATTTATAGATATATACTCTGATTTTGGAATTAAAAAACCAAAAAGAGATTTTTCGAGGGGACGCAGACCTCAGTATGATGCAGAAAGAAAAGGGTATTATTGGAATGACCATATTAGACCAGAAACCTCCTCATATTCTCTTTTTAAGTTTGACTCAAAAAAATCCAAAGAATACTTAAAAGCTGGGTTTGGTATTGTAAATACACATTCACAAGATGGTATTATGAGAGGAAGTGGGATGCTAGTTTCCCTTAATCCAAATTCAAACAATGCATACAGAATTTTAGATGATAATTCGGGCCAATATCTCTCATTTTCTAAGAGTGTAAAATCCAGACAATCATATCCAACATCAAGAATGGGAGCAATGGCACTACTTCGTCAAACGTATCTAGATGCTACTTGGTACGCAAACGGAAAAATGAAAAATAAAGACCTATCTCTGGACGCACTTAACAAAAACAAAAATGAAACACAAATCTTTGAAACAGGAAATCATATAGATGCTGTAAGAGCTGATAAAGTTGGAGACGAATTTGGCATTCAATATACTATTGTTGGGTCTGGAGATGAATTTGAAAGAATACAAGACATAAAAAACACTAATGCAAAATTTATCATTCCAATTAACTTCAGGGCAGCTTATGACGTAGCTGATCCCTTATTAGCGCAACATATAGATTTGGGTGAGATGCGTAAATGGAATCAAGAACCCTCCAATTTAAGTGTTTTATCTAATAATGAAATAACTTTTGCTTTAACTACCCATAAGTTAAAATCAATAACTTCTTTTCATAAAAACCTAAGAAAAGCAATCAAATATGGTTTTGACAAAAAAAATGCGCTAGCAGCCTTAACTTCTATTCCTGCTGAAATACTAGGAAATGATAAAATTGGAAATCTAAATGTTGGTAGTTATGCTAATTTTATTATTACCTCAGGAGATGTTTTTGATTCCAAAACCACTATTCATGAAAACTGGGTTCAAGGAGATAGGAACATTATCAATGATATGAATATTAAAGATATTACAGGTGACTATATCTTGAGTGTTAATGATCAAAAATACAATTTATCAATCACTGGAAAAGGAACAAAACAAAAAGGAAATTTAACAATAGGAAATGAAAAGATAAAATCAACTTTTTCCTTTAAAAATAATTGGGTTTCTATTACAATGAACAACAACAGTACTTTCACTAGAATATTGGGAAAAACATCCCCTAGTTCTAATGAGATAAATGGAACAGCTTTTGATAGTGCAGGAAATCAAACTTCATGGACTGCATCAAAAATTGTAAAAGAAAAAGAAAAAAAGAAAAAATTTAATTCTAACAAAGAGAACAAAATTGTTCTTCAACCTGTATCTTATCCAAATATAGGATATGGAAACTTCACACAACCAAAACAACAAACTATTTTAATAAAAAATACTACAGTTTGGACTAGTGAATCTGAGGGGATTTTAAAAAACACAGATGTATTACTTAAAAATGGTAAAATTGTTCTAATCGGAAGTAACATTAAAGACAAAAAAGCTTTAATAATTGATGGGACGGGAAAACATCTAACTGCAGGTATTGTAGACGAGCACTCACATATAGCAGCATCAGCTATTAATGAAGGTGGTCACAACTCTACAGCAGAAGTAACTATAGAAGATGTTGTAGACCCAACAGATATCAATATTTACAGAAACCTTTCAGGAGGTACAACTTCAATTCAAATTCTTCATGGTTCTGCAAATCCGATTGGAGGTCGTTCGGCTATCATAAAATTAAAATGGGGAGAAAATGCTCAAAATTTAATCTATGAGAATTCTCCTAAATTCATAAAATTTGCACTAGGTGAAAATGTAAAACAATCTAGATCAAATACTAGTTACAGGTTTCCACAAACTCGTATGGGGGTTGAACAAGTTTTTACAGATTACTTTCAAAGAGCAAAAGAATATGATCTTGTTAAGAAAAGTGGTCAACCCTACAGAAAAGATTTAGAAATGGAAACATTGGCAGAAATCTTAAACAAAGAACGCTACATTTCATGTCATTCATATGTTCAAAGTGAAATTAATATGTTAATGAAAGTCGCTGAAAAATTCAATTTCAATGTAAATACGTTTACACACATTTTAGAGGGGTATAAAGTTGCTGATAAAATGAGAGAACACGGTGTTGGTGGATCTACCTTCTCGGATTGGTGGGCCTATAAATATGAAGTTAATGATGCTATTCCTTATAATGCCGCCATTATGCACAATGCTGGTGTTACTGTTGCAATTAATTCTGATGACAGGGAAATGTCAAGAAGATTAAACCAGGAGGCTGCAAAAACTGTAAAATATGGTGGATTGTCAGAATTAGAAGCATGGAAAATGGTTACCATTAACCCAGCAAAACTTTTACATATAGATAATAGAGTTGGAAGTATTAAAGTTGGGAAAGACGCCGATGTTGTCTTATGGAGTGATCATCCACTATCTATATATGCAAAAGCTGAAAAAACAATCATAGAAGGCAAGATCTATTTTGATATAAAAGATGATGAAAGAAAAAGAGCCGCTATTAAATCAGAGAAAGCAAAACTCATTAACTTAATGTTAAAAGATAAAATGGGTGGTGGTAAAACACAATTACCAAAGAAAAGAAAAGATAGAAATTTTCATTGTGACACAAAAGAAATATAAAATATGAGAACAATTATTTATAGTTTGATGTTTTTACTTACAACTGTAAACATCACAGCGCAACAAACCCCCGCAAGCAAGCAAGCTGAACCCATATCCATTGAAGGAGCAACTGCCCATTTAGGTAATGGAAAGGTTATTGAAAATTCCCTTGTAATGTTTAGAGAAGGGAAAATTATTTTTGTTGGTAGTTCAAAAACAAAAATAGCGAGAATTGGAAAAATTATTAAAGCTAATGGCAAGCATATTTACCCTGGATTCATAGCTGCCAACTCAACTCTAGGCTTGGTAGAAGTAGATGCGGTTAAGGCATCTTCAGATGTTAGGGAAACTGGAATTATGAATCCACACATTAGAAGTATCATAGCTTATAATGCAGAAAGTAAAGTTGTTGAATCTATGCGTCCAAATGGAGTTTTAATGGCGCAAATTACTCCTCGTGGAGGGACTATTTCTGGCACATCCTCTGTAGTTCAACTAGATGCTTGGAATTGGGAAGATGCTTCCCTGAGAAATGATGATGCAATCCACATGAACTGGCCATCTAGCTTTACTAGTGGAAGATGGTGGCTTGGTGAAGATCCGGCTCTCAAACCAGACAAAAACTATCTAAAAAAAACACAGGATATAGTATCTTTTTTTAAAAGTGCTAAACAGTATCACAAGAAAGATAATTCCAAAAAGAATTTACCCTTTTCTTCAACTAAAGGATTGTTCCTTGGATCTCAAAAGCTTTTTGTTCATGCCAGTGGGCAAAGAGAAATTACCGATGCTATTACTATGGCTAAAGATTTAGGTATTAACAATATAGTTTTAGTTAATGGGCATGAAGCTGAAAAAGTTTCTAACCTTCTCGTTAAGCACAACATACCTGTACTACTTGAAAGACCTCATAGAAATCCAGAAAGCGAAGATCATGCCAATGATTACACGTACACTATTGCAAAAACATTAACAGATTTAGGGATTTTAGTTGGTATTGGCATGGAAGGGCAAATGGAAAGAATGAATACACGTAATTTACCATTTTACGCAGGAACATTTGCTGCACATGGTTTAGAAAGAGAGAATGCCGTTAAATTGATTACAAATAATGCTGCAAAAATTCTTGGTATAGATGATACTGTTGGAACACTTGAGGTTGGTAAAGATGCTACTTTGTTTATTTCTGAAGGTGATGCTCTTGATATGAGAGGAAATATTTTAACTGAAGCTTTTATTCAAGGAAGAAAAATAAGTTTAGAATCACACCAAACTAAATTATGGAAACGCTATTCCAATAAATATAAAACAGAATAAAATGAAAAAAGGGCTCAATCAATTCAGGGCCTTTTTTTTATAAAAATACTATCTAAAAAAGAATTAAAAAGTATAAATTTGTGTGTAACTAACATTAAATGTTTCAAATTAAATGAAACAAATACAAAGTCTCCAAAACCCTCTAATAAAAAACATTCTTAAACTTCAAGAGAAATCTCGGGAGAGAAAAAAACAACAATTATTTGTTATAGAAGGGAAAAGAGAGATTGAACTCGCATATAAAGGTCAATTTGAAATTGATTCACTTCTATTTATTCCTCATAAAATAGAGTATGATTACCTAAAACAGTATCAAGCTAAAGAGGTAATAGAAATTACTCCTGAGGTGTATAAAAAAATAGCATATAGAGAATCAACGGAAGGAATTATAGCCATAGCTAAATCCAAGTATATAGATTTAAACTCGCTTATCTTTAAAAATATAAAACCATTAATCTTAGTGGTTGAAGGCATCGAGAAACCTGGAAACATTGGCGCCATGATTAGGTCTGCTGATGCGGCTAATATTGATGCTATAATTTTAGCAGATCCAAAGACAGATCAATACAATCCAAATGTAATTAGGTCAAGTCTTGGCGGTGTTTTTACAAAAAATATTGTAATCTCTTCATCAGAAGAAATCATAGCATTTTTTAAAAAAAATAATATAAAAATGTATGCAGCAACCCTACAAAACTCAAATTTATACACAAATCAAAATTATACGGAGGCATCAGCTATTATTGTAGGAACAGAAGCTAACGGATTAACTCAAATTTGGAGAGACCATTCAACAAAAAATATTAATATTCCTATGCAAGGAGAGATTGACTCTATGAATGTTTCTGTAGCTGCTGCAGTCATACTTTTTGAAGCAAAAAGACAACGAAACTTTAAATAAAATAAGTACATGAAAATACTAGGGATGGATATCGGTGGCTCTGGAATTAAGGCTGCTATAGTTGACACAAAAACAGGTGAATTAATTTCTGATAGACATAGAATTGCTACACCAAAGCCAGCTACACCAGACGCTGTTGCTGAAGTTGTAAAGGAAATGATAAACTATTTTAATTGGAATAAAGCTGTTGGATGTAGTTTTCCAACCACTATAATAGACGGAAAATGTATTCATTCTGGTAATTTAAGTACTAAGTGGAAAAACATTCAGGTTGATGATTTTTTTAAAAATATTTGTGAGCTTCCATTTTACATAAGTAATGATGCTGATTTAGCTGGTATGGCTGAAGTAACTTTAGGAGCTGGCAAAGGAAAAAAAGGAGTGGTTTTAGTAATTACTATTGGAACTGGAATAGGATCTGGCTTATTTTACAATGGAAAATTAATCCCTAATCTAGAAATAGGAAAATTACTACACAAAGATGGAGAAATAATTGAGTTTTTTTGTGCAGATTCCATCAGAAAAAAAGAAGAATTAACGTTAGAGGAATGGGCTTTACGCTTTGATATCTTGCTGCAAGACATCAAAACTATATTTTCACCTAATTTAATAATTTTGGGAGGTGGTATTAGTAAAAAATACGATAAATTTAAACAATACTTGAATACAGATGTAAAGATTAAAGTTGCCAAATTTAAAAATAATGCAGGGATTATAGGCGCTGCCATGTATGCTAGTAAAAAGATTAATAAATAATGGAACCCTCTACTCTATTTAATATTCTCATAACTATTTTATTAATAAAATTCGTTATTGATAGTGTTTTAAATCATTTAAATGCAAAACATTTTAATGATACCCTACCAAATGATATTTCTGATGTATATGAAATTAACGAGTACCAACAATCTCAATCATACAAAAAAACAAATCACAACTTTAGTAAAATCACTTCATTATTTTCTTTAATTACAACACTTCTTTTTTTCTTTTTTAACGGGTTTTCAATTGTAGATGAGATAGCAAGAGGATTTTCTAACAATATCATAATTATAACTCTAATTTTCTTTGGAATTATTATTATTGGAAGTGATATCATTAGTATTCCTTTTTCTTTGTATAAAACATTTGTTATCGAAGAAAAATTTGGGTTTAATAAATCTACCAAAAAATTATTTTTTTTAGATAAAATTAAAGGGCTTTTAATGACTATAATTTTAGGCGGCTCTATCCTATCAATCATCACATGGTTTTATGAATTTACTGGAAATTATTTTTGGATTTACACTTGGCTATTAATTACAACTTTTTCAGTTTTCTTAAATATGTTTTATTCCAAACTCATAGTTCCATTATTTAATGAGCAAACCATTTTAGAAGAAGGTGATTTGAAAAATGAAATTGTAAAATATGTAAATTCCGTAGGTTTTAAAGCTAATAACATATATGTTCTTAATGGATCAAAACGATCTACAAAGGCTAATGCCTATTTTTCTGGATTTGGAAATCAAAAAAGAATTACACTATATGATACTCTTATAAACGATTTAGAAAATAATGAAATAGTTGCTGTATTAGCACACGAGGTAGGACATTACAAAAGAAAACATATTCTTTATAATTTAACATCATCTATCATATTAACTGGATTTGCTTTATTTGTATTATCATTATTTATTAAAACACCATTATTATCATTAGCATTAGGGGTTTCGCATCCCAGCTTTCATATTGGTTTAATTGCATTTGGTATTTTATATTCTCCTGTATCCCAAATTTTAGGAGTTTTCATGAATTACATGTCTAGAAAGTTTGAATATCAAGCAGATAATTATGCTAAAAACACATTTTCAGCTTCACCTCTAATTAGTTCATTAAAAAAACTTTCTAAAAATAGTTTGAGCAATCTAACACCACATTATCTCTATGTATTCTTTCATTTTTCACACCCTACGCTTTTAGATAGAATTAAAAATTTAAATAAATAAACTGATCTTAAAAATTTGCTCATAGTTATTTTTTATGCTACTTTCATTGTATATTCTTGATTAATATATTATAGTCATAATCATCAAAAGAATATTTAGTTAAACATTATAACTTAATTTAATTATTGGAATATAAAGCTACCATAGAAGAAGAAAATAAAGAGATTGCTAAGCGTTATAAAAATCTTTTAAAAGAAACGTACCAAACTCTTTCTAGGTCAGATAAATTATTGATTAGAAAAGCTTTTAACTTATCTGTAGAAGCTCATTCAAATCAAAGAAGAAAAACTGGTGAACCTTATATTTTTCATCCAATTTCTGTAGCAAAAATAGTTGCTAACGAAATTGGTTTGGGTGCAGTCTCAATTGTAGCCGCATTACTTCATGATGTAGTTGAAGATACTAAGTACACTATTAGTGACATAGAGCAATTATTTGGAGAAACTGTAGCTAGAATAGTTAGTGGACTTACTAAGATTTCTAGTCTAAAAAAAGACAAGGATCATTCAATCCAAGCAGAAAATTTTAGGAAAATGCTACTCACCTTACACGATGATGTTCGTGTAATATTAATAAAAGTAGCCGATCGATTACATAACATGCAAACTATGGATGCTATGCCTGCTCATAAACAGGTAAAAATAGCGTCTGAAACTTTATATATATATGCTCCACTAGCTCACAGACTAGGATTGTATAATATCAAAACAGAACTAGAGGATTTAGGATTAAAATATACTGAACCTGATGTTTATAATGATATAGTGAGTAAAATCAGTGAAAGTAAAGAAGATCAAGACAACTACATTAAAACCTTTGAGAAGATATTAAATAAAGGATTAAGTAGAGAAAGTTTTAACTATAAGATCAAAGGTCGCTTTAAATCGATTTTTTCAATTCGTAGAAAAATGAGAAAGCAAAATGTATCTTTTGATGAGGTTTATGACAAGTTTGCCATCAGAATAATTTATGAACCTACATCGAAAGATGAAAAATTTGATGCATGGAAAATTTACTCTATAGTAACTGATTATTTTAAACCCAACCCTTCAAGACTTAGAGATTGGATTTCTCAACCAAAGTCTACTGGTTATGAGGCACTTCACATAACAGTTGTTGGACCAGAAGCAAAATGGGTTGAAGTACAAATTCGATCTAATAGAATGGATGAAATTGCAGAAAAAGGATATGCAGCTCATTTTAAATACAAACAAGGAACAGAAAATGAAAATGGATTAGATGGCTGGTTAAATCTTCTGAAAGAAACTTTAGAAAATCAGAGTATCAATGCAGTAGATTTTGTGGAAGATTTTAAACTGAACTTGTACGCTAAAGAAATTTATGTATTTACGCCAAATGGTGATTTAAAATCTCTTCCAAAAGGTGCTTCAGCATTAGATTTTGCTTTCTCTATACATACAGATATCGGTTTAAAATGTAGAGGGGTAAAAGTAAATGGAAAATTAGTTCCGTTAAGTCACGAACTTTCAAGTGGTGATCAAATAGAAGTTTTTACAACCTCAAATAATAAACCTAATGCACGATGGCTGGATTTTGTTATAACCGCAAGGGCTAGAACTAAAATTAAATCAGCACTAAAAGAACAAGAGAAAAAAATAGCAGAGGAAGGCAAAGCAATTTTAGTGCGAAAACTTCGTCATTTAAAAATAAATTTTGATGAAAAATTATTAAATGAGCTTGTTGTTTTTTTTAAATTAAAAACTAGTTTCGATTTATTTTTCAGAGTAGGCACGGGAGCAATCGATAACAGTCAACTAAAAAACTTTGTAAGCCAACGAAACAATATGATAATTAACTTCTTTAAAAAGCGTTTAACTAGAACGCCTTCCAAAGAATTAATTAATAAAGAAGAGGTTTCTACAAAATACGATGGATTGGTTTTTGGACAAGAAGAAGAAAAATTGGATTTCACTTCATCTAAATGTTGCAAGCCAATTCCAGGAGATAAGGTTTTTGGTTTTATAACTATAAATGAAGGGATAAAAATTCATAAAAAAGATTGTCCTAATTCAATATCTCTTCAATCTAACTATGCATATCGGGTTATTAAAGCCAAGTGGATAGATTCAACCAATCAAGAATTTAAAGCTATTTTAAAATTAAGTGGAGAAGACAACAAGGGAATAGTAAACAATTTAACTAAAATAATTTCTAATACCATGGATGTTTTTATTCATAGCATAAATATTGCTGGAAATGA
Organism: Flavobacteriaceae bacterium; assembly: GCA_018608485.1. GTDB lineage: Bacteria > Bacteroidota > Bacteroidia > Flavobacteriales > Flavobacteriaceae > Polaribacter. The sequence goes on from JABAZK010000025.1 coordinate 63,209, forward strand.
AGGTATATTTGATGGTAAATTATCTATAAGTGTTAAAAACAGAACTCAACTAAACAAATTAATTGAACGCATAAAAAAGGTAGAAGGTATTAAAAAAGTAGAACGTGTTAATACAATGTAAATAACCTTCTAAAAAAACTACACTTTACATCAAATAATAATATTAAATTTGTTTCACTTATAAAGTAATAATATGGTCTCAAAAAACAATCAAGAAGTTGTAAAAAGAGTATTTACTACCTTTCTGGAAGAGAACAAACATAGAAAAACTCCAGAAAGATTTGCTATTCTTCAAGAAATATACGACGTAGACGAACATTTTGATATTGAATCTTTATATATCAACATGAAAAACAAAAACTATCGTGTTAGTAGAGCTACATTGTATAATACTATAGACTTATTGTTGGATTGCGGACTAGTTAGAAAACACCAATTTGATGGTCAATCTATGGCTAGATATGAAAAAAGCTATTTTGATAAACAACATGATCACGTTATTCTTACTGATTCTGGTGAAGTAAAAGAGTTTTGTGATCCAAGAATTCAGATTATAAAAAAAACAATTGAAGAAGTTTTTGACATCGATATTCATAATCATTCACTTTACTTTTACGGAACAAAAAAACAATCAAAAAATTAATATTTAATAGAATTATATTTCATGGGGGTAGATTTATTACTGGGACTACAATGGGGAGACGAAGGAAAAGGAAAAATTGTTGATGTTCTAACAAAGAACTATGATATCATTGCTAGATTTCAAGGTGGTCCTAACGCAGGGCATACGTTAATATTTGATGGTCACAAACATGTTCTTCATACTATTCCATCGGGAATTTTTCATAAAACTGCTTTAAATGTAGTTGGTAACGGAGTAGTCATAGATCCTGTAATCTTTAAAAAGGAATTAGAAAATCTCGATAGACATGAAATTGATTATGAATCAAAACTTCTTATATCTAGGAAGGCACATTTAATCCTACCAACCCATAGATTATTAGATGCAGCCTCTGAAACTTCAAAAGGAAAAGCCAAAATAGGTTCTACCCTTAAAGGAATAGGTCCAACCTATATGGACAAAACTGGTAGAAATGGAATGAGAGTTGGTGATCTTGAATTAGATAATTGGAAAGACAAATACCAAGCACTTACAAAAAAGCATATTGAATTGTTAGATTTCTTTAATGTGGATATTCAATACAATCTAGAAGAATTAGAAGAAGAGTTCTCTGAAGGAGTAGAAAAACTAAGAAGATTATCTTTTATTGATAGTGAGGAATTCTTAAACAACGCAGTTAAAAATAAAAAAACAATACTAGCAGAAGGTGCACAAGGTTCATTATTAGACATAGATTTTGGTACATATCCTTTTGTAACCTCCTCTAACACTACTGCTGCTGGAGCTTGTACTGGATTGGGCGTTGCGCCAAATAGAATTGGTGAAGTATTTGGTATTTTTAAAGCTTATACTACACGCGTAGGCTCAGGACCTTTTCCTACAGAATTGTTTGATAAAGATGGAGCTACTATGGCTAAAGTAGGGCATGAATTTGGAGCAACAACAGGAAGGCCAAGACGATGTGGGTGGTTAGATTTAGTAGCCTTAAAATATGCTGTAGACATTAACGGCGTAACTCAATTAATGATGATGAAAGGAGACGTTTTATCAGGATTTAAAACATTAAAAGTTTGTACATCATACAATTATAAAGGAGAAAAAATTAGTCACTTACCTTATAACATAGAATCTGAAAATGTGTCCGTTAATTATACTGAGTTTAAAGGTTGGAATGAAGACTTAACAAAAATGACTTCTGCAGATCAATTACCAAAAAACTTATTAGATTATGTGGCTTTTGTTGAAAAGGAAACAGGAGTCCCAATAAAAATTGTATCAGTAGGGCCAGACAGGAAACAAACTATACTTCGATAGTTTTATAGTATAATTAAGAAGTTTACCACAGCTATTTCAGTACTTTAGCCAAAGATAAATTACAAGTTTGAAAAAAATACTGACTATATTATTTATTTTTATTTCTTGTTTAGGATTTTCTCAACAGAAAAAAATAAAATTTGATGCTGATTTACAATTTGCAGATGAAGAAAAATACCCTGGAGCCACTGTCCTTATTGGTAAAGTAAAAATGATTCATGCTGGTGCAATCCTTACTTCTAAAAAAGCTTTTTACTATAAAGAAGATAATTTTTTCAAAGCCATAGGTGATGTGGTCATCAATCAAGGAGATACCATTAAACAATACAGTGATTATGTAGATTATGATGCAGATACAAAAAAAACAATTTCCTGGGGGGATGTCATTTTAAAAGACCCAACCATGACTCTGACTACTGATACTTTGTATTTCAACAGAGCTAGCCAGCTTCTATTTTACAAAGATCATGCAGTAATTAAAGATGAAACTAATGTTCTAAAAAGCAAGTTTGGAAATTATTACTTAGAACAAAAGAAATTTGTTGCTACCACCAAGGTTACTATCACTAATCCTGATAATCTTATTGAATCAAATCATCTTGATTATTATACGAATTCAGGACATGCTTTCTTATATGGACCATCTACCATAACAAATCAAAAAGATAATAATAAAATTTACTCAGAGAGAGGATTTTACAATACAAAAACCGATATTTCACATTTTGTTAAAAATGCAAAACTGTATTTAGATGAAAGAACTATAGAGGGAGACAGCTTGTATTATGACAAGATTCGTGGATTTGCATCAGCAACAAATAATATTAAAGTAATTGATACCGCAGAAAATTTTATGGCAAAAGGAAATTATGCTGAATATTTTCAAAAAAAAGATTCCATTTTTATGATCAAAAAAGCTGTTGCTATTTCTGTAGTTGAAAATGATTCTACTTTTATTCATGGAGACACGTTATTAGTTACTGGTAAAAAGAATGCTCGAAAAATTCGCTCATATTATAATGTCAAATTTTTTAAATTAGATTTACAAGGGAAATGTGATTCTTTATTCTCGGATCAGTCTAAGGGGATTACTAAAATGTATGTAGATCCAATTTTATGGTCAGATAAAAGTCAAATTACTGGAGATAGTATTAAACTATTAAGTAATCAAGAAACTAATAAATTAGATTCTTTAAAAATATTAGGCAACTCATTTATTATTCAAAAAGATTCAATAGATCCTGAGAATTTTAATCAAATAAAAGGTAGAAATATGTATGGAAAGTTCATTGATAATGAACTTCGAACATTATTAGTAAAAGGTAATGGTGAAGCTGTAAATTTTAACAGAAATGAAGAAGGAGTCCTAGAAACCGTAACTAAACAATATTGTAGTAATATTGAATTTGAATTATTAAACAGTGAAATAAATCAGATAAAATGTTTAAACATGTCTGATGGAAAAACATACCCTCCATCTTTATTCCCTGAGAATGATAGACGTATAAAAGGTTTTGTTTGGAGAGAGACAGAACAACCTAAAACTAAAGAAGATATTTTTAATAAAAAATCAACTAAAAGTAAAAAAGGTAAGGTCCTTTTAAATTCAAAAAAAAATACCTTCAATCGAAATTAAATATAACCTCAAACTTAATTGGTGAAAAATGATTTCTTAACATATCAAGCACAAACTAGTCCTCACCCACTATCTATAGAGATAAAAAAAGCAAAAGGGAGTTATATTTATGATATCAATGGTAAGAAGTATTTAGATTTTGTAGCTGGAGTTTCTGCCAATAGTTTAGGTCATCAACATCCAAAAGTTACTAGAGCTATAAAAAAGCAATTAAATAAATATACTCATGTAATGGTGTATGGTGAGTTTATCCAAGAACAACCTGTACAGCTCTCTAAACTTCTATCCAAAACACTACCCAATATATTTAGTGTTTATCTTACTAACTCTGGAACAGAGGCTTGTGAAGGTGCTTTAAAACTAGCAAAACGTCACACAAAGAGATCAGAAATTATAGCTTGTCATCACTCCTATCACGGAAATACACAAGGATCAATGAGTGTTTCTGGGGCGGAAATTCAAAATAGAGCCTTTAGACCATTAGTACCTGGTTCAAAATTTATTCATTATAATTCTTTAGAGGATTTAAAAAAAATAACAACAAATACTGCTGCTGTTATTTTAGAAACTATTCAAGGAGGAGCTGGCTTCATTGTCCCACAAAATAATTATTTAGCAAAAGTGAAAAAACGATGCGAAGATGTTGGAGCTTTAATGATAGTAGACGAAATTCAAACAGGAATTGGTCGTACTGGTAAGTTTTGGGGTTTTGAAAATTATGAAATTATACCAGATATAATTATTACAGGTAAAGGTTTAGGAGGCGGAATGCCAATTGGTGCGTTCATCGCTCAACAAAAATTAATGGATTTATTAAAAGATCAACCAAAGTTAGGACATATAACTACTTTTGGAGGACATCCAGTTATAGCATCTGCTGCAGTTGCTACAATAAATATCTTGCAAAATTCTACGCTAATAGAAGAGACGCTTGAGAAAGAAAAATTAATAAGAAAACTTCTAAAACATCCAAAGATTAAAGAAATAAGAGGAAAGGGTTTGATGTTAGCAGCTATCGTAGAATCTAATGAAATAGCAGCAAATATCATTCATAAATGCTTAGAAGAAGGATTGATTTTATTTTTCCTGCTATTTGAGGGAAAAGCAATTAGAATAACACCACCACTAACTATCTCAAAAAAAGAAATTAGTAAAGGTTGTGAAATAATCATGAAGGTAATAGATAACCTTGAACAATAAATATTTTATGTATTTACATAAAAAAACTCCTAAATTTCTCTAGGAGTCTTCATTAATAATATGTTGACGATTATTTAGGCATTCTGTTTTTTTATCAAGTTTAAAGCAGATCCTTCATTATACCATTCAATTTGTCCAGCATTATAGGTATGGTTGGTTTTAATTACATCTTTACTGCCGTCTTTATGAACAACTTCTATGGTTAAGTTTTTCCCAGGAGAAAATTCATGTAAATCAATAAAATTAAATGTATCATCTTCTTGAATTAAATCATAATCTGTTTCATTAACAAAAGTCAATCCCAACATTCCTTGCTTTTTTAAATTTGTTTCATGAATTCTAGCAAAAGATTTTACAATTACAGCAACAACACCCAGATGACGCGGTTGCATAGCTGCATGCTCTCTAGAGGAACCTTCACCATAATTATGATCTCCAACTACTACAGAATAAATACCAGCTTCTTTATAAGCACGCTGAACATCAGGAACACCTGCATATTCTCCAGTAAGTTGATTTTTAACAAAATTAGTTTTCTTTCCGTAAGCATTTATTGCTCCAATTAGAGTGTTATTTGCTATGTTATCTAAATGACCTCTGAAACGTAACCATGGACCAGCCATAGAAATATGGTCAGTAGTACATTTACCAAAAGCTTTAATTAGTAGTTTGGCACCTTTAATTTGAGTACCAATAGGAGTAAATGGTGACAATAATTGTAATCTTTCAGATTCTTCATTAACTACAACTTTTACATGACTACCATCACTTTCAGGGGCTAAATACCCATTATCTTTTACTTCAAATCCTTTTGGTGGTAATTCCCATCCGGTAGGTTCGTCAAACATCACTTTCTCTCCATTAGCATTTATTAATGAATCTGTAAGTGGATTAAAATCTAGACGACCTGCAATAGCTATTGCTGCTGTAATTTCTGGCGAAGCTACAAAGGCATGTGTATTAGGGTTTCCATCAGCTCTTTTTGCAAAATTTCTATTAAATGAGTGAACTATACTATTTTTAGGTGCATTTTTTGGATCACTGTATCTAGCCCACTGGCCAATACATGGGCCACAAGCATTTGTAAATATTTTTGCATCAAGTTTTTCAAAAATAGATAGGATTCCATCTCTTTCTGCTGTGTAGCGTACCTTTTCAGAGCCTGGGTTAATACCTAAATCAGCATTCATTGTTATCCCCTTATCTAATGCTTGTTGAGCTATCGAAGAGGCTCTTGATAAATCTTCATATGATGAGTTTGTACATGAACCTATCAACCCCCATTCAACTTGAAGTGGCCAATTATTTGAAGTAGCTTTGCTATTCATGCTCTCTCCTATTTCGGTAGATAAATCTGGAGTAAATGGACCATTTAATAAAGGCCCTAATTCAGATAAATTAATTTCTATCACTTGGTCAAAGTATTGTTCAGGATCTGCGTAAACTTCAGGGTCTGCAGTAAGATATTCTTTTACATTGTTGGCAGCATCTGCAACATCGGCTCTATCTGTAGCTCGTAGATATCGCTCCATAGATTCATCATATCCAAATGTTGAAGTAGTAGCTCCAATTTCTGCACCCATGTTGCAAATTGTTCCTTTTCCTGTACAAGACATAGCAGTTGCACCTGGACCAAAATATTCTACTACTGCTCCCGTTCCACCTTTCACTGTTAAGATTTGAGCAACTTTTAAGATTACATCTTTAGGAGCTGTCCAACCTGATAATTTACCAGTTAGTTTAATTCCTATTAACTTTGGAAATTTCAACTCCCAAGCCATACCGGCCATTACATCTACAGCATCTGCTCCACCAACACCTATGGCAATCATTCCAAGACCACCTGCGTTTACAGTGTGAGAATCTGTTCCTATCATCATCCCTCCAGGAAATGCATAATTTTCAAGAACTACTTGATGTATTATTCCAGCACCTGGCTTCCAAAAACCTAAACCATATTTATTAGATACAGACTCAAGAAAATTAAAAACTTCACTACTTACGTTATTTGCATGTTTTAAATCGTTAGAGGCACCTTCTTTAGCTTGTATTAAGTGATCACAGTGAGTAGTTGTTGGGACAGCTACCTTACTTTTACCTGCCTGCATAAATTGTAATAAAGCCATTTGAGCAGTAGCATCTTGAAGAGCTATTCTATCTGGAGCAAAATCTACGTAGTCTTTTCCTCTGACATATGCTTTATTTGATGTACCGTCCCATAAATGAGAATACAATATTTTTTCAGCAAGAGTTAAAGGTTTACCTGTAATTTCTCTAGCAGTATCAACTCGGGTTTTAATGTTGTCGTAAACCTTCTTGATCATGTCTATATCGTATGCCATATAAGTAGTTTTAATGATTGTTTTAAGTAGGACAAAACTAAGGTTTTTGAATGATATTTAAAAAATAAACAACAAATAGCTTTGATTAAAAGATTAAAAATAAGAAATGCTTAATTTTTTAAGAATAATTGAAAAAAATGCATTTTTTACATAGTTATTTTATCAATATAATAAAAAAAGCAGACCAATAAGCCGGATTCTGTTCTCTTTGAAGAGTCTTATCATTTATCTAGTTCTAAAATTACTCTTAGAATCTATCTGCCTACCCCTTAGAATCGGGCGAGTTACCCTCAAACTCTAATGTACATGAC
>JABAZK010000064.1 GCA_018608485.1 Flavobacteriaceae bacterium
CAAGAAGACATTACTTCCAGTAATATTATTGGAGTGTTGGAAGGAAAAAGTAAAAAAGAAGAGATTGTTATTATATCTGCACATTATGATCATTTAGGAATTAGAGCAAAAGAAGGAGTCTTAGATAGTATTTATAACGGAGCTAATGACGATGCTTCTGGAGTAGCGGGTATGTTGGCATTAGCAGTACATTTTAAAAAAGTTGGTCATGAAAGAACGCTTGTTTTTGCAGCATTTACTGCTGAAGAGATGGGCTTAATTGGCTCTACTCATTTTGGTAAAGGGATAGAGGCTAGCAAGTTTGTTGCAGGAATCAATTTAGAAATGATTGGTAAAACACCAAGCTTTGGCCCTAATACAGCTTGGTTAACTGGTTTTGAACGTTCAGATTTTGGAAAAATAATTCAAAAGAATTTGGTAGGTACTGGGTATCAGCTATTTCCAGATCCGTATAAAAAATTTAATTTATTTTTCAGATCAGATAATGCTTCTTTGGCACGCTTAGGGGTGCCCTCGCACACTTTTTCTACCACACCAATTGATGTAGATGAAGATTATCATCAAGTTTCAGATGAAGTAGAAACGTTAGACATTGCTATCATTACACAAACCATACAAGCGGTAGCTGTTGGAACAAAGAGCATCATTTCTGGAGAAGATACTCCTACTAGAGTTGTTTTAAAAGAAAGAAAAAATAATTAATAAGACCATATTAAATGAACATTCATTTTATTGCCATAGGGGGTAGTGCCATGCATAATTTAGCCATTGCATTACATAACAAAGGATATCTGGTAACGGGGAGTGATGATACCATACATGATCCCTCTAAATCTCGTTTAGAAAAAAAAGGACTCTTACCTAAAGAGTTTGGTTGGTTTCCTGAAAAAATTACAGAACAGTTAGATGTCATTATTCTAGGGATGCATGCCAAGAAAGACAACCCAGAGTTGTTACAAGCACAGGATATGGGTTTAAAAATATATTCATATCCAGAATTTTTATATGAACAATCCAAAGATAAAACCAGGGTAGTTATTGGAGGCTCACATGGTAAAACAACCATCACCTCTATGATACTTCATGTATTAGATTATAATGATATGGAGGTAGATTATATGGTAGGAGCACAACTTGAAGGTTTTGAAACTATGGTGCACCTCACCAAAGAAAATGAGTTTATGGTATTAGAAGGTGATGAGTATCTGAGTTCACCGATAGATAGAAGACCTAAATTTCATTTATACAAGCCTAATATTGCTTTATTAAGTGGTATTGCCTGGGATCATATCAATGTGTTTCCAACTTTTGAAGGGTATGTAAATCAGTTTAGAATTTTTACAGATTCTTTAACAGACGGAGGAATTATGGTGTATAATGAAGAAGATGCTATTTTAAAAGAGGTAGTAGAAAGCTCTACTCATTCCATAAAAAAATACGAATATTCAACACCAGTCCATCAGATAGATGACGGAGTTACCTATATAGATACCCCTGACGGATTGATGCCTTTAGAAATATTTGGTGATCATAATTTGCAAAATTTGGCAGGAGCCAAGTGGGTTTGCCAACATATGGGAATAGATGAAGAAGATTTTTATGAAGCAATTGCCTCTTTTAAAGGAGCTAGCAAACGGTTAGAGAAAATAGCAGAGAGTTCAGAAACCGTTATTTATAAAGATTTTGCTCATAGCCCAAGCAAGGTAAAAGCAACTACTGAAGCCGTAAAAAAACAATATGCTCAAAGAGATGTGATTGCTTGTTTAGAATTGCATACCTACAGCAGTTTAAATGCAGAGTTTTTAGCAGAATATAATGGAGCTCTAGACAAAGCAGATAAAGCAGTAGTTTTTTACTCACCGCATGCTGTAAAAATAAAGCAGCTAGACAGTGTTTCGGAACAACAAATTAGCAATGCTTTTCAGAGAGATGATTTAATCATATTTACCAATCCAACTGAATTTAAAGAATTTTTATTTAGTCAAAATTTAGATCAATCTGCAGTTGTGCTTATGAGTTCTGGAAATTATGGAGGTCTAGATTTTGAAGAGATAAAGCAGCTAGTTTAGTTTTTTTATTCCTTTTCTGTAAAAACAGTCTATTCATTCTAATGATTGTGAACTAATAAGCTTAGAGTCTAGCATTGAGAGGGTATTATAGAATGGTTACATGCCTGAAATATAAAATCAATGATAGAATTTTGTTCAATACTTATTGAATAATTATTTTCTTGTTAGCTGTTCCTTTATTTGTAGCTAGTTTTACAACATACACACCCTTAGTTAGAATTGGTAATGAAATGTCATTAATACCATTTCCTTGAAAAGAACGACTCAGTACTTCTTTTCCAAGAATAGTATATAGGTGAATGATTGCAGTTCCATTTTGTACGCCCACAATACGTAAGTTTTCTCTGTTAGGGTTGTAAATACTCAGATTGCTGGTAGTTTCCACATCACGTGTACTTAATGAGCTTGAAGTGGTATGCAGATAAAAACGACCAATCCCATTTAGATCATTCTCTAGTGTTGTATTAAAGTTAGTATCTGCCTCTAAAAGAGTAAAGCTATCGTTTTGTGTATCTTCTAAATAAATATTCATTCCCTCTGGGAAGTTGCTTGTTATTGTGTTAATGGTAATGTTAGTTCCAGATTCGGCATTGACACCCACTGGAATGATCATGTTTTCAAAATCATTATTTGGTAAAGATTGAATTCCCAAATTTCTACCGCTACCGTTGGAAACCGCATGCGTGTAGATAGCAAATTCATTAGCTATGCCTCCGAAGATTGAACTGTCATATCCATTATCCCAACCTGTTGTTGCACCTTCAATATAATAAATGTCTGCATTTCTTGTATCTGAACCATTAGTTAGTGTTAACTGTATCTCTCGTCGTGATGTAAGCCTCAGGAAACTATCAGTTTCTTGATGTGATTGCATGGCTTCGGTGATGTTAAGATTTTCACTTCCCAATGCGTTAACAAAAAATCCTTGAGCAGGAGCTATATGAAAAGCAGAAGAACTTTGGTTAATTGGTAAATAAGAATTTGTTTCTTGATTCCAGAACCACAGCGTATTCTCAATTAAGTTTGCAGCATTGATTGAAAGAATGTTATTAGTTCCATCTGCCTTTTCATTTCCTGCAACATAGGAGGGATAAGGATTTCCTACTAAATTAAATCCATTTGTATTGGAAGTCATACCAATAGTCACATCTGAAGTGTTTATTGAACCACTAAAGGAAATATCTCCAGGATCTGCCAATTGGATACCTCTGCCGTCTCCTGATATAAAATCACCTGCAACAGAAACTCCATTTTCATAGTATTCCCAGCTAGCAGCTGAATTGTTATAATCTCTCAACCCTATATTACTCCCAGAAACAGATGATAAGTCTTCAATTGCAACAAAAGTATCAATATCTTGTCCTATTACTGGAGAAGAAACTAAATTCCAATTAGTGTTTGCTATATTTCTTTTGTAGGTGATGTTTCCAGCTGAAGAACCATTTACTATTAGAGAACCTCCTGAGGAGATAGTTAAGGACGCATTATTTTCTAGGATGATAGTCTCTAAAGAAATATTTTCAGAAGTATAGATTGTTTTATTGGCTCTCACAATTACATCATCCCAGTTACCAGGAATATCATTAAAACTCCAATTTTCAGCAGTGCTCCAATCTGTACTTATAAGTTCTAAAAAAGTATTGGTACCTGTTACTTCATGAGATCCTAACCTAGAAAAGGTATCTGATTCAAGAGAAATCCATTCATTTGAATCATATGTACTTGCAGGGCTAGTTGTAGAAAACTTTCTTTGAAGAGTTATGTTTTCTGCAAACATCGCTAAACCTCCATCAAATACTCCAATGATATCAATTAAAATATCATCTTTAAACAATCCTATAGGATCATTCCCATTAAAGCTAACAACTGCAGAGGATGGTATTAAATCCGCTTCATCTAAAATAGCTGAACCTGCACTTGCATTGGCAATTACATACACATCCCCGTTAGCTAGAGTGCCAGATAATGCTAATGGTGTGCCAGACCAAGAATCAGTTCCGTTGGTTTGTTTTTTTAGAGTGTAAGAACTTAAATCAACAGATCCGCCCGTACAATTAACAATTTCTAATGCTTTATTAAAGGACGAGCCTTCTATGTATTCAGAAATATAAAGATCTGAAGTTACAGTATTATCAGCTCCTGTATTTATTGTTAAAGAACTACTTGTTGGTGAGGTGTTTCCTGAAGGGTCATAGGCCTCTATGGTAACTATATAGCTTGTTGAAATAGATAAACCTGTTACACTATAATTTGTTAAACTAGTTGTACCCACTTCTACGCTATTTAAAAACACTTTATACCCTGTTACAAATGCATTGTCTGTTGAAGCAGTCCATGATATGCAGAATGACGTACCAGTGATTAGTGAAGAAGTTATGTTGGTTGGTGATGTTGGATTTTCTGTATCTGTAACATTTCCAAATGTATCTTCAGCCAGAGGCCCTCCCCATATTTGAGTTGCAAAATAAGGATTGTCTATGAACGGATTTCTATTTCCTTGGGCATAGGTTTCATTACTGTCATGGTAAGTATTTCTTTGTAATTCAAAGGCTGAAACTGGATCTTGAACATTCCAAGATAGAAATAGATCAATCATGTCATCAAAAGTTCCCGAAGCATCACCTAGCCCCACATTGGTTGGTAGGGTTTGATTACCGTATCTCAGATACATATACATTATCATTCTAGCCACATCTCCTTTCCATTCGTCGCCCGGATACCATCCATTCTGATTATTTCCAGATGAATTTGTGTAACTTTCACTTGTTTCTCCTGACTCGGTTCCAGAACTATCAGAAAATTTTCTATTACCTCTTGAAGAGTTTCTTTGACCATTACAGGGTCTCAGATTGTGGGCATCTGCATAAGGAGGGCCATTTTCTGAACTGTCGTCTAAATCTGGTGTAGCTAACGAATTTGAATATACATGTTCTCTGTTCCAAAGTCCTGATCCTGATCCATTATCATTTATTCCTGCTACTCTGTTATTTGTAATATCTGTATCTGATCCATCTTCGTAACCATAGATTAGTAGTACTTCATTACTGTTGTCAGGATTAATATCCGTTATTTTTGAAGCCTCCCATATACCCGGAGTATAAGACAAGTTGTTGGTGTGTGTGTTTGTAATTTTAGTAGCTAGTGCAGCTTTTAAATCTACTCCTGTTAAACTAAGGTTTACATCATTATAATAGTCTGGTACTTGTGCAATAAATATGCTAGAGTAACAAACTAAAATTAAAAAAAGATATTGTTTCATTAATTTAAAAAATAAAAACACCCCTTCTCATTAAGTAATAAGAAGGGGTAGTTTATAAAAGTAATATTTTTTTTGGTGTAAAAACTAATTTTAGCACACAGATAAGTATAAATTAATGTAAATGGGGAAAGGTTTTGTTATGTGTAATAGGTTAAAAATAAATCTAGATTTGTTTATTAATTCTTCCTCCAAAAAAACGGTGTAAATAAAATAAGAACGGTAAAGAGTTCTAATCGCCCAATTAGCATTAAGAAAGCACAAAACCACTTGGCGCCAGCAGACAAATGTGCAAAATTATCTACAGGACTTACAGATCCTATAGCTGGGCCAATATTTCCTAAGGAAGAGGCTGCAGCTCCTAATGAAGACATAAAGTCTAAGCCTAAAAACGTAAGAATTACAGAAGATACAATAAAAATAAGCATGTAGATGACAAAGAAAGAAAGAATGTTAAACACAATGGGTTGACCCACTGCTTTATTGTTAAAACGAACAGGAATAATTGCGTGTGGATGCAATGTTTTTTTAAATTCTAAAAAACTGTTTTTTAACATTACGATATGTCTTACAATTTTAATACCTCCACTGGTAGAGCCTGCAGAACCACCAACAAAAAATAATGCAAAGAAAATACCCGTTGCAAAGAAACTCCACATGGTAAAATCTGCGGTTACAAAACCAGTTGTGGTTATGATAGAAGTTACTTGAAAAAGAGCATGCCTAATCGCACTTTCTGTAGCTCCTAAAACTTCAGGGTGTGCAACAGTAGTTTGTAAGGTATCATCTTGAAAGAATAAAATAATTACTGCTACAAGTGTAGTCATGCTTAAAATACCAAAAAAGTAGTATTTAAACTCTTCGCTTTGAAGTACTTTTTTTACTTTTCCTTTTAAGGCAAAGTAGGTGAGCACAAAGTTGGTACCGGCTACAAACATAAAAAAGATAATCACATACTGTACCATTGGCATGGCATTCCAATACGATAAACTATTATTTTTAGTAGAAAAACCTCCTGTACTTACGGTGGCCATTGCATGATTTATAGCATCAAACCAATTCATTCCTGCTACTTTAAGTAAAAGAAATTCTATAAAAGTTAATAGTACATAAATTAACCACAAACGTTTTGCTGTATCTGTAATTCTAGGATGTAATTTGTCTGCGGAGGGGCCAGGTGCTTCTGCCATAAATAACTGCATGCCTCCAATTCCTAAGAGGGGTAAAATAGCGATGGTTAACACAATAATACCCATACCACCAATCCAATGGGTAGCACTTCGCCAAAATAAGATTCCTTTTGGCATGGCTTCTATATCTGCTAGAATGGAAGATCCTGTAGTAGAATAACCAGACATGGTCTCAAAAAAAGCATCTGTTAAAGAGGGAATGGTTCCAGTAAACAAATAAGGAAGCATTCCTGTAAAGGATAGCGTTAGCCAACCAAGAGTAACAATGAGATACCCTTCTTTTTTTTGAATATTAGTGGATGTTGGTTTGTTAAAAAAATAAAGAATAAGACCAATAAAAACAGTAACAATTCCTGCGTTTAAAATACCCATCTGAGCAGTTTCTTGATGAAACATACTAAAAGGGAATGCTATAAACATAAAGACCCCGTTAAGAACTGCGGTAAGTCCAAGAAATCTATAGATTATTTTGAGGTTAAGACTACCCATTTCTAGCGGAATAAATCTTCTACAATATGGATGGCTTCAGGCAAACAAAAAACGATGACTTTATCTCCACTCATTACCTGAAAATCACCATCTGAAATTAATGCCTTACCATCTCTAATGATCCCACCAAAAACTGCATCTCTAGGAAAGTTTAATTCACTAATAATTGCCTTTGTGACTTTTGCACCGGGTAATACTTCAAATTCAAAAACTTCAGCATCAATATTGTGAAGATTAGCCAAAGCAAGAATTTCACCTTTTCTAATATGTTTAAAAATGCTACTCGCTGCAATTAATTTTTTATTGATAAGTGTATTAATTCCTATGGTTTGAGAAATATTTATATAATCCATATTCTCTACCAAAGCAATTGTTTTCTTAACTCCCTTAGATTTTGCTACTAGACAAGACATAATGTTTGTTTCAGAATCACCAGTAACCGCAACAAAAGCATCCATTTCTCTAATATTTTCCTCTTCCAACAACTCAATATCTCTACCGTCTCCATTTATTAAAAGAGTTTCATTTAACTCTTCAGCTAAAAGCAATGATTTTTCTCGCTGTTTCTCAATAAGTTTTACTTTAAAGTTTTCTTTACAAAGATTTCTGGCAGTTTTAGATCCAATAGAACTACCGCCAAGAATCATCACATTGTTTATCGTTAAGTGTTCTTTTCCTACAATCGGGTAGAGCTTATCTACGCTGTAGTGAGGAACAGAAAAGTAAACCTGATCATTTAATTTAAATTCGGTATCTCCTCTTGGTATAATTGTTTGTGATACTCCTTCTCGTTTAATCGCTATGATAATAAAATCTACAGATGAAAACGTATCTCTAGCTCCTTTTACAGTGGTATTTAAAAGTGGAGATTTGTAATCTAGAGTAGTCCCCATTACATTAAATAGTCCGTTTTCAAAGGTAACAGTATCATTAAATGAAGATTGGTTTAACAGCATTTTAATTTCATCTGCAGCTAATTCCTCTGGTGAAATCATATAATCTAAACCAAATTTATTGAAGTCAATATGATCGTTCTTTAAAAATTCTGGGTTGTCTATTCTAGCTATAGTTTTCTTGGCTCCTAATGATTTTCCTATAACTGAAATGGTAAAATTAGTATTTTGGGATTCTGTAACAGCCAACAATATGTCTGTAGATTCTATACCAATTTCTTTGAGTAATTTTATAGATGTAGCATCTCCTTTTTTAGTGATAACATCTAGGTGACTGTTGATGTAGTCAAGTTTCTCTCCATCAAAATCTATAACATACGTATCCTGAGATTCGTAAGACAATAACTTTGCTAAATGAAACCCAACGTCTCCAGCACCTGCTATAATAATTTTCATAAATCGTAAGAAATATCATACAAATATATAAAACTTAGCATTGAGACTACTAAAATTATCATTGATATTGTTTTCCCCAACTTTTGTATATTTATAAAAAAACCCCCGTATGAAAAAAATGACCATTAAACATTGGGCTGTAGACGATAGGCCAAGAGAAAAACTAATTGCTAAAGGCCCCTCCTCATTAAGCGCTGCAGAACTGATAGCAATTCTTATTGGATCAGGAAATAAACAAGAAAGTGCCGTAGATTTATCTAAAAGAATATTAATGTATGTAGATAATAATATTCATCAATTATCTACACTTACCGTAGAAAAATTAACTTCATTTAAAGGAATAGGGATGGCTAAAGCTATTGCTATTATCACAGCTTTAGAGTTAGGAAAAAGGAGGCAATTAGCAAATTTTGCAGTAAACCCCAAAATTACAGGCAGCAAAGATGTTTATGATATCATGCAGCCCTTGCTAGGTTCTTTGCCTCATGAAGAGTTTTGGGTTTTGTACTTAAATAATGCGAATAAAGTACTTTCAAAAACTCAATTGAGTAAAGGAGGTATTACTGCTACCCTAGTAGATGTGAGACTTTTGTTCAAAAAAGCCGTCGAGATCTCTGCAGTTGCAATTATTATTTGTCACAATCATCCATCCGGAAAAACAGAACCCAGCTCCCAAGATAAAGTTCTTACCAAAAAAATTAAAGAAGGTGGGGTAAGTTTAGATATAAAACTTTTAGATCATCTAATAATTACTGAAAAGTCTTATTTTAGCTTTACCGATAATGGTAAAATTTAAATAGTACTGCAATCTTGATACTTGTTTATACGCATAAAATTACTCCAAGAATACGGTATATTTTTAAGCATATTTTTACTAGAATTCTTCTAAGTCCAGTTTCTTTTACATCAAAAATTGAGGAATTTGTAGCTCATAACGGACCTAAAATAAGTTATACCAAGGTTCCTTTAGGAAAAGAATTTTTTATAAGAAGTAATGAAATTCTTTTTGAGCAAGGAGTAAATGACTTAGAAATTAATATTTCACAATGGAATGGTACTCCATGTTTTTTTAATACAGGATCTGGTTCTAGTATTCCATTTGATATTTTTGCAGCTAGTTTTTATCTTATTTCAAGATATGAGGAATATTTACCTCATGTTAGAGATGTACATGAACGATTTACAGCAGAGCAAAGTTTGGCTTATAAATTTCGTTTTTTAGAAAAACCTGTTGTAGATATTTGGGCTCTTAAATTAAAAGATGCTTTACTAGAACGTTTCCCAGATTATCATTTTTCTGATAGAGAGTTTTCCTACATATCTACTATAGATGTAGACAATGCCTTTGCTTATAAATACAAAAGCTTTGTAAGAACCTCTGGAGGTTTTATCTACGATTTTTTTAAATTACACTTAAAGAGTTTTTGGGATAGATTGATGGTGTTATTAAGAATTAGAAAAGACCCTTATAATAATTTTGAGCATATATTATCATTAGGTAAAACCTACAACGCAACCACTATATTTTTCTTTCTTATTGCAGACTATACAACTTTTGACACCAATATATCTGCCACCAAAAGGCAATTTAGAATGTTAATAAAACACATCGCAGATTATGCAAAAATTGGGTTACACCCTTCTTACTATACAATGAAAAATAGTGCTTTATTAAAAAAGGAAAAAGAGCGTTTAGAATCCATTACAAATATTCCAACATCTCTTTCTAGGCAGCATTTTTTACGTTTTAGTTTGCCCGAAACCTATCAAAATTTGATTGATTTAGAAATTAATCAAGATTTTTCGATGGGTTATGCTAGTCATATTGGATTTAGAGCTAGTACCTCGATTCCTTTCTACTTTTTTGACTTAGATTTTGAAATTCAGACTCCATTACTTGTTCATCCTTTTGCATTGATGGATACAACTTTAAATGATTATATGGGTCTTACACCAAAACAGTCTTTAGGAAGAACAAAAGATTTATTAAAGGAGGTGATGGCCGTTAAAGGAACTTTTATTACACTATTTCATAATGAAAGTTTAAGCGGTTATCTGAGATGGAATGGATGGCAAAGAGTCTATGAAACCATGTTAAAAATGATTCATAAACATGTTAATTAAATACATTCAAAGAGAACATTTAGATGAGGAGAAATACAATGATTGTATCGAAAACTCAATTCAATCTAATAGCTATGCGTTTTCGTGGTATTTAGATATTGTTTGTGACAATTGGGATGTGTTAGTGCTAGATGATTACGAAGCAGTGATGCCAATTCCTTGGCGAAAAAAATATGGCATTAAATATGTGTACCAGCCATTATGGGTATTACAATTAGGAATTTTTTCTAAAGGTGATTTCACTCAATCTGATTTTATTTCAGTTGTCCAAAAAAGATTTCGATTTATTGAACTTCGACTAAATTTCAAGAATTTATTAGATACAGATAGTTTATATTTTATTGAAAAAAAGTTTCAAGAATTAAAGTTAACTGTAGGATATGAAAAGATTAAAAAAGCATATAGGAGTGATCGTAAAAAAGATTTAAAAAGAGCTGAAAAATCTGAGTTAAGGATAGAATGGGGTGGAAGCCCGTCAGATCTTATCACACTCTTTCAAAATAATGTTGGAAAGAGAACACCTGAAATAAAACAACAAGATTATCAAAATTTAGAAACTTTAATTAATTTTTGCTTGATAGACGATTATGGAGAACTTTGTTTTGCATATCAGGGTAAAACGTTAGTTGCTGCTGCATTTTTCCTAAAACATCAAGAAACAGCTACTATTTTATGTTCTTCAACAGATTTTTCTAATCGAAAAAATGGAGCAAATACATTTTTGGTAGACGAAGCTATCCAACGCTATGTAAATAGATATAAAATATTCAATTTTGGAGGTTCATCAATGCAAACAATAGCCAAATATTTCTTTAGTTTTGGAGCTCAAGAAAAGACATATCCCATGTTGGTGAAACGTCCTAAATTTCTTTAGACTGTATTATTACTTTAAATAATTTTTTCGGTAGTATTGGGAAATCAATGGATTTACTCTCTAATCCTTTTGGGTAATAAATAGCACATAATGAGTTAGAAACATGATATAAGTTTGCTTGTTTCTCTTTTGATAAACCATCTAAAATTCCAGCCAACACATCGTAACGAGTTTTTTCTGGATTTGCTGCATAATCATGCCAGACAACAATAGAATCTTTGTGAACTAAATGAGAAAATACTTTTTCTGTATCATTTTTTACAAATTCGTATTTGTGATTTCCATCTATAAAAATAAGATCAAACTTTTTACCCAATGCACTGAAATCATAATTTAATGTATTTCCAAAAAGATGGGTGACATTATCTCTTTCTTTGGATAAAATTCCGTGAAGGTCTGCATATTTTTCAGGAAGTCCCTCGGCCAAAATATCATCTTTAGATAAATTGAGGGTAAAGCATTCTTTAGCCGTTTCAGAAACATTGATAACGCTTTCACCTCGCCATGTACCAATTTCAAAATAAGAGCAATTAGATATTTTTTTGGACAATGATTTTAATAAGGCAATATCTGTAGGTAATGATCCTCCACCTAAAAATGTATAATGATTTAATTCTGAAGAGTTTTCAATCAATTGTGAAATATCTGCTGTTGGTAATTGTAACAGGTTATTATGATGTTTTTTCAAGTATTTTTTCCAATGAAATTCACTATCCATAATCAGATTGATTAAGCGTGGTTTTTTAAATAATAAACCAAGACCTTTTATGAGTTTTTGAATCTTATTCATAACGATTTTTTCTGAAGAAATAAAGGAAGCTTAACCATGAAAGAATCCCGGTAAACCACATTAAAATTGCTGAAGTAATTGCAGCTCCTTTAATACCATATAAAGGAATTAAATAATAATTACTTATAATATTGATTACAATAGCAATAGATATGATATAATAATTGAGCTCTATTTTTCCAATAGAAGATAATAGGTTTCCAAACAATCCTCTAAAGATGTAGATTCCAACAATACCCATTATTAAAATCAAGAAACTATCGGCATAATCCATATACTCTACTCCAAAAATGTAAAGAATTTGTTCAGCAAAGAAGTAGCTAAAAAGTAAGAGTAAAATACTTACAACTCCAAAAAACAACATGTAATTCTTAATATATCTATTGATATAATCTTTCTGATGAATTTTTTCGGTAAAAGTTACAAAATCTGTGGTAATAAATACTCTTGGTAAAAATAGAAGGCTAAAAGGTATGATAGAAATATAACGATAGTTAGTTACCGCAATAGGGTCATCTATTATATAACCAATCAAAATAATATCAATAAGTATAAGTAGTTGGGTAACTACACTAGATAATCCACCAAAAAAACCATATTTCCAGAAAGAAAGATTTGTGATTTTGAGGTTATTTTTTATATGAAGTTTTATGTTTAATTTTTTGATAAAAAACAATGCCGTAAGTACTGGTGAAACAATCAAAGCAATAATATAACCCATACCCTGAAATAGGTAGCTCAAACCGAAAATCAAACCAGTAAGAATTATATTATACCAAAATTCTGTGATAGCATACAAACGATTTTTGTGTTGTAACCTAAATTGTATTTTGATAATTTCAAGAATAAAAACAGTTAAAATGCTCAGTGATAAAATTGAAAAATACCCATATGTTTTATCAAACTGAAAAGGGATAAAATATCCGATTCCAACTAAAACTAAAATGATTACGATGGATGCAACAATACCTTTCTTAAGTACATAACTAAAAAGTTGTTGTTTTTCATCTTCAGAGTTTAATAAAGCTCCATATCTAATTAGACTTTGATGCAATCCAAAACCACCAATTGGGATAATAAACTGAACAATACCATATGCAAATAGGATAACACCTAATTCTTTGGCTTCTATTAATTGAAGGGCAATCCAAGAACCTAAAAATGAAAGGACTCTAGCAGCCATTGTGGAAAAAAGAACATAGCTCCCAGATCTATTTATAAAACCATTAATATATTCTTTAATTTGTGTCAAATTTTATTTTTTTATGGCTTTAATGTAAAGTTTAGAAAAGGAATCACAAATTATTTCTGAACTAAAATTATCATTTGCATATTGGTGCATTTTTATACCTCTTGAAAAAGGGTTATTGAATATTTCTATTAGTTTTTGAAAAAGTTGATCTTCATTATTTGGTTCAATCAAAAATCCAAAATTCTTCGGAAAAAATTCCTGAATACCTCCAACATTTGTTGAAATTACTGGAATTCCACAGGCAAAAGCCTCTAGAATAACGCAGGGTAAATTCTCATAATTACTAAAAAGCACAAATACATCTGATTGAATTAATTGTTTCGGAATTTGTTCGTGACTTAATTGATCTATGAAATGAATTGTATTTTTTTTGAAGTTTAACTCATTTAGTAGTGCACTAAATTGATCTTTTTTTCCTCCAATAAATTTCCATTGAAAAGCATCAATACTGTTTTCAAGTTGCTTGGCCACACGCAACATTCCTGATATGTTTTTATGCTTGTCTAGTAAACTTGAGATGTGAGTAATTGTAAATTTTTTAGTTGTTTTTTTTGAGGGTTTAAAAAGATGTGTGTTTACAACGTTAGGAATTATTTTATAGCTCCCTTTTAATCCACATTTTAGCATCGATTTTTTTAAATCTTTACTTACTGGGCAAACCGAACTTGCATTTTTTGTTATTTTTTTTGATAAAACTCGTTCTAGCCAGGGCAATGATTTCCTTTCTCTCAAATGATATCCTGTCCAGTGTTCTGATATGATATAAGGGATGTATTTAAACTTTTTTAAATGAAGGGCAAATAGACCAAAAGGATATAATTTGTTGAGATGCACTACATCGAAACTTCCTATTTTCCCTAACACCTTTTTATAGGCATTCCAAAATCTAATTAATTTTATGATTGGATTAGAACTCTGTGGTACATAGGCAATATAGGTAAATACCCCCCCTTCTTTTATCACTTCAATTTCAGTTTTAGAAATATCAGTTTTGGTAATAATATGTAATATGCTAACGTTGTGTTTTAGTTGAACACTTTGTGCATGCCTCATTATGAAGTCGCCATTTTGAGGAAGTACAGAAGATGGATACCATCCACATAAAAATAAAATATGAAGTTTTTTTTTCAAGAGTTACACCTTATCAAACAAATATATAATAAGTTAAAACATATTAACCACTAGATTATTATATTTACTAGATGAAAATACAACATGTCTTTTTTGATTTAGATCATACCCTTTGGGATTTTGAAAAAAACTCAGATTTAACATTTAAAAAAGTTTTTAAAATCAATAACTTACAAATAGATTTAAATTTATTTTTAGAAATTTACAAGCCATTAAATTTTAATTACTGGAAACTATATAGGGAAGAAAAAGTAACAAAGTCAGCATTGAGATATGGTCGTTTAAAAGAAACATTTGATGCGATTAACTTCAAAGTATCCGATGAGCTAATAAACCTAATTGCAGATCAATATATTACACATTTAGCTGATTTTAATTTTTTATTTGATGGAACATTTGAAATCTTAGATTATTTAAAAGAAAATTACAAATTACATATTATCACAAATGGTTTTGAGGAAATTCAAACCAAAAAAATGATTAACTCCAATATTTATCATTATTTTGAAAAAGTTATCACCTCAGAATCTGTTGGTGTTAAAAAGCCCAATCCAAAAGTTTTTAACTATGCATTACAGATGGTAAAAGCTAATCCTAACGAATGTATGATGATTGGGGACAATTTAGAGGCAGATATTCAAGGAGCAATTAATTGTGGAATCAAAGCCATACACTATAACTCAGAAAATTCAAATTCAATTCCAAAAAATATAACATCAATTTACAACCT
>JABAZK010000123.1 GCA_018608485.1 Flavobacteriaceae bacterium
TCCTTCAAAAATAGCTTCCTCAAAAGAATCTCCTCTTACAAGATCTTTATAAACTTTGTATGATGACAGCACGATGTTTACAAACAAATAAATACTAACATGACTATAATATTTTTTTAATTTTTCAACTCTTTTTTTAGCTCTTAAATAGCTTTTATCTAGTCCTCTATTATCTATCTCCATTTTTTATTTATCAAGTATTTTACTATTTCTTTCATAATCTTTTCTCATCAATTCTTTAATTTTCTTTTCTTCCCAAGCACTTCCAAATAAGTTTTTAAAACCGAAAACACTTATCCAATGAAAGAAAATACCTATTCCCCAAAATAACCAGGTAGAATAAACGCCAAAGTTTGTGAAAGATTCTGATAAGCTAATGTTATTGTAAGTTAACCCAAAAATAATAATACCACTAATGAAGATATTGATTAATATATATATCAATAAGTGAGAATAAAAGCCTTTAATTTCTTTGACCCTTTTTTTAGCATTTAAATACTGTTGTTCTTTTAAGTATTCTTTTTCCATTTTATTTTTTATTTATTTTTTCTCATGTATTCTTCAATTTTCTTTCGCTCCCAGTCTTTTCCAAAACCAATAGATGATAAACCTAACACCTTTAACCAATGAAAAAATAATCCCAATACGTTTCCAAGTATAGCCCACCAAAACCAATGATAACCTGGCGATAACTTCAAATTAATAAACACTAGAAATGGAAGTAAGAAAAACATTACTGTCAGATGTGAATAAAACCCCTTAATCTCCTTAACTTTTTTCTGAGCATTTAAATATTGAAGCTCTTTGTTATATTTAATTTCCATATGCTAACTATTTATTTTTTGAATCATTCATAATTTCTTTAATCTTTTTTTCTTCCCAATTTTTACCCAAGAAAATATTATAATTATTAGCCTCTAGTAACTGCGAAACTAAGCCAATACTCCATCCAAATAATGGAAACCAAAACCACTGAAAATAAGGCATATAACTTAAATTTATAAAAATTAAAAAAGGCATTACTATTACGAAAGAGGCTAAACTTGTGTAAAACTTTTTAAGTTTTTCTACTCGCTCAACTGCTAGTATATATTTATTATTTTCTAGGTTTACTGAATACATTGTATTATTTGTTTTAATTAAAAGAGGGATACTTACTTTAAATGTTTTATGATCATTTTCAATGATTACATTTTTTTCTGAAATCAATCCATATCTATCTGCTATATTTCGAAGCCCTACCCTAGTTCCTTTCCCTATTGCTTCTTTTGGATTTATATTATTTTCGATGATTAAATAACTACCTTGTTCATATATTCTAATAGTTAATGGTTTAGAAGATGAGACTACATTGTGCTTTAATGCATTCTCTAAAAGTAACTGTAAAGAAAGGGGTACAATCTTTAAGTTATCATCACTAACTGATGTAGGTATTTCAAACATAACAGCATCTTCAAATCTCATTCCAAGTAATTCCATATAGGTATTAGCAAATTTAATTTCTTGCATTAATGGGATAAGATCTTTATTTCTTTGTTCTAAAACATACCTGTAAACTTTAGATAGTTTTGTAGTAAATTTTTCTGCTTGATTCGGGTTTTCACCTATCAAAGAAGTTAATACATTGAGACTATTAAACAAGAAATGGGGGTCTAATTGACTTTTTAAAGATTCAAATTTTGCAGTTTCTGTTTTAGCTACAATCTCTTGTTTTGTACTTTCATTTGTCATGGCAAGCTTCCAGTTGAACATAAAATCCTTTGCATGTAGAAAAGTTGAAACACCTAAGGAAAGCAAAATGTAAAAAATATGGATATACAAATTAGTTCCCTTAAAAAATAATGAAGGATCATGATTGCCAAGTACATACCAAGTAATATAATTTATTCCTAAAATTATAGGTACAGTATATAAAATAGTTCCTATAATACCTGAGGTAACTCGCTGTTTAGTTTGAGAAATCCAATCCCATTTAGTGTTTAAATAGTAATTGATAAATCCATTACCAAGACCTAACCCAAAAGAAAACATCCCAGCTATTAAAAATGAATATACTATACCTTTTGTATTAAATTGCTGAAAAATCAAACTAAAAATTACACCAAATATTATAGTCATTTGCAAGCAAGTAATGAGATCTTTTTTTAAGCTTCTAAATCCAGAAATTTGATTGTTTCTCATTTTGTTAGATTAAATATTTTATTGGTTAAATTTAGTTAAAGTTCTGAAACATTAAATAAAAGTTAGTAAAACTTAACTTCTAAAGTTAAATCTTCTTCTGCTAACGTAAATTTTGAACCTAGATACGATGGTGGTCCAAAAGCTAGTATGTTACAGGAAGAAGTATAATCTACTGTGGGTATTCCATTTTCGTTAAAATCCATTTTGTAATTATTATTCTTATCATGAAAGCAAATAACTGAATATTCTCCTTTATCTAAGTTTTCAAAAGTAACAGAACTTCTTCCATCTAAAATTTTTTCAGATTTAGCATGTAGCAGAGTTTTCATATGTGTTACTTCATCAAATAAAGCGAAAGAAACTTTTCCATTGTTATTTGTAGCATTAATTACTGTTACTGTATTTTTTTGTTTTGAAGCTAAAAAACTTCCAGTAATCATTAAAGCAGAAGTTAAAATTGTTGCTAAAATTTTCATCATTATTTGTTTTATAAATTAGTGCAAACAAACTCGGCACTTGTTAAGTATGATACAAATATGCAATGATGATAGAGCTGATTAAAGAATAAAATACTGAGTTGTATTATTTTGGGGATGAGCTGTAAGAAGTTTTATTTTTTAAAAATTTAGCACTCTTCTAAACAAAGCTACAATAAATCTTAAAGGCGGCATTGACAACATAATTCTTAAATCTTCAATAAAACTAGTCTCTTCGTCAAGAAATCTAAAAACATTTTTTAATGAATTTCTTTTAAATAATGTAGAGAATAATTTAGAACCTAGATGATTGTAAGAGGACAAAACATCTATTAATAATAAATCATACCACCAAAATCTAGTTTTTTTTCTGAAATGGGTAAAATCATTTTCTGCTTTAAGAAACGCTATAAGTTGTATAGTTTTCTTAGAGGTATTCTTAAAAGTGTATCCGGTACTAGCTTTTGTCCATCCTCCAACTGTACCTATATGTAATATGTTTTTAGAATTTTGCACCCAGAATTTGTAGGAGGTCATAGGAATAACACCCTGTTCTATTTCTGTGATAGTATATTCTGTTATAAATTTAGTATCTAAATATTTTAGCAACTCACCCTCATATTCGTCTTTTGTCAATACTTCTTTTGAGAACAAGGTATATTCAAACAATGCTTTGTTGGGCGAAATTGGCAAAACATACATAAACCTAGTATTCCTTTTTTGATCAACGGTAAAGTCCATAAAGGTCGCTGTAGAATCATCAAATAAATTTTTATCAGTTTCTATAAACCAACCACAAAAGTGTTGTAATAATACAGGGTATTTTTTTTGTAGTGTATAATTTTTATTTAAATCAATACTGTTTAACAGTTTGGTAGTAAAATAGTTACTTTTGAGGGTTTCAACTATAGCGCCATTTGTGCTAGCCTTGATATCAACAACTGTATCCTCAATAAATCTAATATTATTTTTAGTATCAATAAAATTCCATAATTTATCATAAAAAATACCACTTCTTAGCATCTTGTATGCATATGATTGAAGAGGAATAGTGTTTTTATATATATTACTTTCAAATAATATTTTATCCCAAGACTTATGCAGAAGCTCATCCCATTCTCCCTCGCCATTTTCCCAAAAACACCATGTTCTATCATTGGATGTTTTTTTCTCTTTATCAATTATTAATATTGATGCATTATCAAAAAAAGAATCTTTAGCCATTCTATAAGCAAGCATTAGCCCTGAAGCTCCTGATCCAGTAATAATGTAGTCGTAATTTTGCATTAAAAAATTAAAAAGGTGAAAAAGAAAATAGTGATGGCAACAAATATATGAATAGATAATTTCTTATTTGTTTTTATATTAGTTTGTCGGTATAAATAATGTGCTATACTACCAATAACAAACCAAGCTATATAATTTTTAATAGGAATTATGCTATTTTCAAACTCCCAAAAATCAAACCTTGGAGCTGATACCTCTATTATAATATCTAATAACATCATTATAAAACCACCAAGTAAAGATTGAACAATTGTGTTTTTATGAATTAATGAACTTAGATCGGCTGTAATAATAGTTAACACCGCCCAATTCACACAAATCATTAACGGAACTCCACCAAATTTTAAACCTAAATTATCCCCGTAAGAGTATGAGCCAAAAATCAAACCAAAATTAACACCAAGAAATTCAGTTAAAAAACCTATTACAAATGGAATAGAAAAAGCAACCAACACCTTTTTAGAAAAATCATCTATATTCCAAAGAATAAGTATAACATACATGGAAAGATTTATAGGAGTTAATTTTAAAAACCAATCGGAATAGGTAGATAAAATGCCTAGAATACCTGAAATATTAAAAAGCCAAATAATAAAAATGGATATACTTATTTTGTTTTTTAAAATCATACTTGTTTTAAAATTAATTCAGAAACAATTTTACCAGAAAGTAAACACAATGGGATACCTCCACCAGGATGAACACTGCCTCCACAAAAATATAAATTTGATATATTTTGACTAAAATTAGGATGTCTCAAAAAAGCTGCAAATTTATTATTACTTGAAGCGCCATAGAGTGCTCCCTGATAAGACTTTGTATTTGATTCTATTAACCTTGGGTCTAAAATCGTTTCAAATTCAATTAATTCCTCTAAATTAACAGATAAAGAATCGGAAAGTCTATTTAAAACATCTTTTCTAACGTCATTAATAATACTGTCCCAATCTTGACCAGTGTTGCTAGGAACATTTACCATTACAAACCAATTTTCACATCCTTTTGGGGCATCTGATTTATTTTCTTTTGAAGTAATATTAACATAAATCGTAGGATCATTATATACCTTCTTTTTTTCAAAAATATAGGTAAACTCTTTTTCATAATTATCTGAAAAAAATATATTGTGTAAATCTAATGAAGGAAATTCTTTTTTTATTCCCCAATAAAATATTAACGCTGAACTAGATCTTGGCTGTTTTAATATTTTTAATGGCGGTTTCTGGTCTTTAATTAGGTTTTTATAAGTTGGAATTACATCACTATTAGATATTATAAAGTCTCCATAAAAATCTTTATTGTTTACAGAGATGCCAACTGCAATTTGATTTTCTATATGAATTCTATTTACAGTAGAATTAAAATAAAAATGAACGCCCAAATCTTGAGCCAGCTTGTAAACACTTTCCGTTATTGAATGCATACCTCCTTTTGGAAAAAAAGTACCATAATATTGCTCTAAATGGGGAATCATAGACATTATGCCTGGGGTTTGATAAGGAGAAGACCCATTATAAGTCGCAAACCTATCAAATAACTGAACTAACCTAGAATCTTTAAAACTTTTTGTATTGTATTCGTGTAAACTAATATTAATATCTAAATTTCTTACATTAAATATAGCTTTCAATGTGTCCTTTGATAAATAAGTAGAGATTTTGTGAAGAGATTTTTCTAAAAATAAGGAAGATGTTAGCTCATATTTGTTTTTGCTTTCTTTGAAGTAATTATCTATGGTGTTTTTTTCAACATCAAAAACGTTAGCAGCATCTGAAGAAAATGTATCGGTATTAGAGGAAGCTTTAAAAAATGTTCCATCTTTATAAAAATAATGACACACAGTCTCTTTTTTTTTGTAAGAGAAATAATGATTTATATTTTTATTTGAAATAGAAAATAATTCTTCAACAAATTGAGGCATTGTAAATAATGATGGTCCCATATCAAAACGATATCCTTTTTTTGATAATTCTGTTAACTTACCCCCTGGATAAGTATTTGCTTCGAAAACTGAAACCTGGATTCCTTTACTTTGGAGTCTTACCGCTAATGATAAACCAGCAATACCAGAACCTATTATGATTGCTTTCTTTTGAATTGTATCATCCAAGACTTACTTCCTTTTGGGTTTTTTGTAGTATTTGAAAGGAACATATAGCATGCCAAAACATTCGCCGTCTTGTTTGTATAATTTCTTATGATGTATTTTATGTGCTTTTCTCAACCCTAATAGATACCTGTTTTTTGTATGTTTAAACCATTTAAATCTTTGATGGATTAAAACATCATGAACAACAAAATATGCAACACCGTACAGCATGATGCCAAATCCAATCGCTGCTAAAAAATAGATTTTTTGTTCTAGACCAAAATATATAGACAATGAACTTGGTAAAGCAAAAATAATGAAGAATAAATCATTTTTTTCAAATAAGCCCTTGTATTTGGGTTGGTGATGATCTTCATGTAAATACCATAAAAAACCGTGCATAACAAATTTATGAGTACACCAAGTAACAGCTTCCATTAGTAGAAATGTAACCAATGAAGTAAGAATTAAATATACCATTAAATCATATTTAATTTGTATTTAACATAACTTCTTGCTAATAAATTAATCTTCATTGGATCAGATATTCTTACCCTTGTTTCGATAATTTGTGATGATGGAACCTTATTTAATTTTTTCAATAATCTTCTGTAGTACCTGTAGGCCATGTAAACACCAAACTTAGCCTCTACAGGTAATTTAAGTATTCCGTAATTAAACGCATAATTAAAATCATCTTCAATTTCCTGAATGATTAGTTGCTTAGATTCAGTATCTAAAGAAGTTAAATCTATGTTTGGAAAATATGATCTATTAAGTAATTCAAAATCATCTTTTAGGTCTCTCAAAAAATTAACTTTTTGAAATGCAGAACCTAATCTCATCGCTGCACTTTTTAATTCGTTGTATTTTTTTTCATCACCATCCACAAAGACTTTCAAACACATTAAACCAACAACATCAGCCGATCCATAAATATATTCATCATACTCTTCTTTTGTAGTATACATGGACTTTGAAAGATCTGCCCGCATACTTTTTAAAAATGACTTTACAAGATCATCTGTTATATTATATCTTTTAACAGTTGCTTGAAAAGAATTTAAAATTGGGTTGAGGCTGATACCATTTTCAAGTGCTTTATAATATTGATTTTCAAAATCATCTAATAGCTCCTCTTTTTTATAATCATGAAAAGTATCAACTATTTCGTCAGCAAAACGAACAAAACCATAGATATTATAGATCGCATACCTAATGGTAGGTGACAACATTTTTACAGCCATAGAAAATGATGTACTATATTTTTTTGTTACCAACTTACTAGTGTCAAAACTAACTTGATCAAATAAATCCTTCATTACACTCTTGTTTTTTGTATTAATTCTGCTGTAATTTTTCCTGATATTAATGAAGGGGGAACACCAGGTCCAGGAACAGTAAGTTGTCCTGTGAAATATAAATTTTTTACTTTTTTACTTTTTAACTTAGGCCTTAAAAAGGCTGTTTGTAATAGTGTATTAGCCATTCCATATGCATTTCCTCCATATGAATTATATTCTTTTTTGAAATCATTCACACAAAAAGATTCTTTAAAAATAATACTATTTCTAACTTTCTGTTTAGTAATATTTTCAAATCTATCCATAATTAAGTTAAAATACTTATTTCTTAACTCTTCTGTATCTTCTATATCTGTAGCTAAAGGTATTAAAAAGAAACCATTTTCTTTACCCTCAGGAGCAGTTTTGGTGTCGGTTAAAGAAGTGAAATTTGCATAAAATAAGGGAGCAGTTGGCCATTTTGGGTCATCATAAATTTCTTCAGCATGTTTATCAAAATCTGTATCAAAGAAAAGATTGTGATGGTATATGTTCTTTAATTTTTTATCAAATGCAACATAAAACAATAATGATGAAGGAGCAAATGTTTTTTTTGACCAGTATAATTCAGAATATTGTCTGTATTGTGAGTCTAACAATGATTCTGTATGATGATAATCTGCACCACTCAAAACTAAGTCTGTATCAATCTTTTCTCCATTTACTTTAATACCTGTGACCTTTCCATTATCAACAAATATTTTTTCAACGTTACTATTAGTTTTAAAAACTACACCAAGTTCTTCTGCTAATTTTTTCATACCATCAACAACACTATACATTCCCCCATCTGGATGCCAAGTCCCTAGGCCAAAATCAGCATAATTCATAAAATTATAAAATGCTGGAGTATTACTAGGTTTAGCTCCTAGAAATAAAACTGGAAATTCTAAAATTTGAATGAGTCTATGGCTTTTAATTTTCTTTCGAACTTGTTTACTAACTGTAGAAAAAAACTGAGAAACTCTAGAAACTGTTGTAGGTGTTACTAATTCTAGCGGAGAAACTCCTGGCTTGTATACTAAATCTTCGATTGCGGTTTCATAATTATCTTTAGCAGAATTTAGAAATTTTTTTAGATGTTTAGAGCTTCCTTTCTCTTCTTTTTCAAACATTTTATAGATATCTTCTAAAGTACCCTTAATGGTTAAAGAATCATCTTTCCCAAAGAAAACCTTATAAGCTGGGTCTAATTTTTCAAGTTTATAATAATCAGAGGGCTTTCGTCCAAAATCAGCAAAAAAACGTTCAAAAACACCAGGCATCCAGTACCAAGAGGGACCGATATCAAATATAAACCCGTCTTTTTTAATTTGTCTAGCTCTTCCACCTACTGAATTATTTTTCTCTAAAACAGTTACATTATAGCCCATCTTAGACATGTAGCAAGATGCTGCTAATGAGGAAAATCCAGAACCAATAATGTATATATTTTTATTCATTAGCTATGTATGTTTAACAAATATAATTATTAGTCAAACAAGAAAGAGTTTTAAAATCAATATTATATTTCTTTTAACAAATCTGTTATCGTTGGGTATAATGATATGCTAGACTTAAAATCATAATTTTTAAATTCCATAGCTTTTCTACCTATAGCAATTAGTGAGTGATTAGATTCGTTTAAAATAGAATCTAATTCATTAAAATAACCTTCTATTATATCATCATAGGGTCTTACTGTCATTGAAGTAACAAAACAGACATTTTCATCTATATCAAAAAAATAACTTAAATTATCTAGTGGCAAACTTTGACCTAGATAAATGGTTTTAAAACCTCTAAGTACTAATTCATAATTTAAATAGAGTAAGCCTAATTCATGAATTTCATTTTCAGGTAAAAACAAAACAAATATTTTATTTGTATTGACTTGAGTATATCTTAATTCTTCTGTGTTAATTTGAATTTTTTGAGTGATTAAATTTGATATAAAATGTTCATGAGCTGGCAGTAATGTTTCTGTTTGCCAGAGCAAACCAACATGTTCTAAAAAAGGAATAAATACTTCTTTAAAAATATCTCTAAACGTTTTTTTATGAAGTAATCTACTGTAGGTGTTGTTAAATAGAGATTTATCAAATTGAAACATAGACAATTTGAAAGAGTTTATTGCTTCATCATTAATGGCTTCATCAAAAGCTAATTCTCTAGCTATGATCAAAATTTGATCATCATCCATTTGAGCAATTTTAGAAATTTTATAATTATTATTATTTAGAAGAACAATATTCAGTAGTTTCTGTAAATTTTTATGGGAATAATGTCTGATATTAGTTTCTGTTCTTTCTGGAGATAAAAGTGAATATCTTTTTTCCCAAATACGAATAGTATGGGCTTTTATACCAGAGATATTTTCTAAATCTTTGATACTGAAATTTTTCTTTATATTATTCAAATTAAAGAAATTTTAAATTTTAATTAAGTCAATATAATTAATTAATTCTATAAAAAAAATTAAAAATTTTGTAACTTTTAAAATACTTTACACACTTATATTATAATACTAGCCCAACATTGCAAAACCAATTAGAAATAAAATTCCTAAATGATTTTGAAAAAAATCAAAACATTGTTCACAAAATTTGTAGAATATACACTACAAATCAAGATGAACACAATGATTTGTTTCAAGAAATTACAATTCAAGTATGGAAAAACTATTCTAAATTTAGAGGAGAAGCTAAATTTAGTACATGGATGTATAGAGTAGCCCTTAATACTGCTATTTCATTATTTAGAAAATCAAAAAGAAGAATAAAAACACAAGATTTCAATACTGTAAGTTACAAAATAGAGTATGTAGACTACGATAACACTAAAGACCTTCAATTAAATGCATTATACAAAGGGATTAGAGGTTTAAATGATATTGAGAAAGCTTTAATGTTTTTATACTTAGAGGATAAACCCTACAAAGAGATTGCTGAAACTTTAGGTATAACAGAGGTAAACGCCAGAGTGAAAATGAATAGAACAAAAGAGAAACTTAAAAAAATATTAAACCCATAAAAAATTAAACATATGGATTTAGCTAATTATAAGAAAGTCTGGAAGAACCAGCCTGAAGAAAAAAATAAAATTTCTGCTTTAGAAATTTATAAAATGACTCAATCAAAATCTAACTCTATAGTAAAGTGGATTTTTATAATTGGACTACTTGAATTCGTTTTTTGGTTTGCAATAAATTATTTAGGTACTAAAAATGGGGCTCTTGAACCTTACGAAAAATTAAAGCTAATTAGCTTTATAGATAATTTCAACTATTTCCATTATGTAGTTGTAGTGTTATTTTTAATACTATTCTACAGAAATTTTTCTCTAATATCTACTGTAGACGACACAAAAACATTGATGAAAAACATCTTATTGGTTAGAAAAACAGTA
This sequence comes from Flavobacteriaceae bacterium, assembly GCA_018608485.1. GTDB lineage: Bacteria > Bacteroidota > Bacteroidia > Flavobacteriales > Flavobacteriaceae > Polaribacter. The sequence continues at coordinate 10,764 of JABAZK010000123.1, forward strand.
AAATGGTATGTGTATTATAATCTGATAAACGTAGTAGTTTTTTCAATTATTTTAAACATTTTAATTTTTAACACACCTGACGGAATTAATATTCTTTCAGGTATTAACAATGAAAGCTTTAATCAAGAACACATGATGTCTGTTTTTATAATAGCTCAAATAGTAGTTATAACCATTATGATACTAATATTGTGGCTTTTTTACTACCTTCTCTATGGAATTCTGTTAAAAAAATTAAATAAAAATTATAAGGAATTAACAAAATTGAATGAAATTAGTTAAAAAAACTCTGTAAATCAGTGGCTTTTTATTCTTTAAAAACTTTCAATTCGTACACTAATTTTTCTAACATTTCATCAGAAAAATCTAGGTGAGTAACTATTCTAATTTTACCGTCGCCCATCGGCGTTAATAAAATATTTTTTTTAGCCATACTAAAAATAAAATCATCAGCATTTAAGTAATCCTCAACATAAAAAATAATAATATTAGTTTCAACAGGTTCTACTTTTTTTACATAGGATAAAGAATTTAAAACCAGTTCAATATCTTTTGCTTTTTTGTGGTCTTCTGCCAAACGCTCTATATGATTATCAAAAGCATAAATAGCTGCTGCTGCCAAAAACCCAACTTGACGCATTGCGCCTCCAAACAATTTTCTAATTCGAAATGCTTTTGCAATATGCTCTTTAGTTCCTAATAAGATTGAGCCTACAGGCGCTCCTAATCCTTTAGATAAACAAATTGAAATGGTGTCAAACAATTCTCCATATTGTTTTTGGGATTCATTTTTAGCAACCAAAGCATTAAATAATCTAGCACCATCCAAATGATAATCTAAATTATTATGTAAGCAAACTTCCTTTATTTTTTTTAATTCTTCAAAATCCCAACAGGCACCTCCTCCTTTATTCGTTGTATTTTCAATACAAACTAATCTTGAATAAGGTACATGAATATCTGCTCTTCCTGCTGCTGCAATTTCTAATTGCTCAGCCGTAAACATTCCTCGATTTCCGTCTATTAACTTACAAGAAACCCCAGAATTAAATGCTGCACCACCACCTTCATAATTGTAGACATGTGCCCATTTATCGCAAAATAATTTATCTCCAGGCTGTGTATGTAATTTAATGGCAGTTTGATTTGCCATTGTTCCGGAAGGAAAAAATAAAGCTGCTTCCATACCAAACATTTTGGCTGCTTTTTCTTGTAATAAATTTACTGAAGGATCACTATTAAAAACATCATCCCCAACTTCTGCACGCATCATTGCTTCCAACATACCTTTAGTTGGTCTTGTAACTGTATCGCTTATTAAATCTATCTTCATTTGTTAATTGTTTCCAATGGGAGAACCATCTGGAATTTTTGGAGTTATTGGTTTTTTAAATTTAGTAGGATTCTTCTTAAAATTTGAGATCATTTTAATCATATCTTTATGATATATTTTTTGAATACCTGGTGTTTTTGAATTGTTTAGTAATGTGTTGATTTTATCAATTTTATCATTTACAATAGCATTTACCTGCCAATACATGTCTTTATTGGATGACAAATAAAACAAATGATTCAATACTTGGTAATTCACAATATTTTGTAATTCTTGGTAGTAAGAGTTCTTATATGATTTTTGAAATGAATTTGCAATAAGATCGTCTAACACTTCAACTAATCCTAGCTGACTACTATCTAGGCTTTTATGCTGTACTAGTCTTGTTACCCTCTCAGGATGTAATAACAACCCTAAAGTCATTGCAGATGCAGTTTCAACTGCGCCAAATGGATCAAAGGCAACACCTGTTTTACTTTTAAAAGATTCTCTAGTTCTTCCATAATTAAATGCTCTTGGAGGAAATAAGTCTAATATTTTTTTTGGTATGGCAAGTTCTTCAACGCTCAAAGTCTTAATAACAGATACTAAAGCTTTTCGTTCTAATTTACCAGGTATTCTTTTTACAATTGTATTGCCATCGTCTTTTATGGCGTATGTATAATCTAAACCACCTATCACTTTGATAACTCCCTCAGTTTGATATCTATGTAAAAAGTACAAGGGAACAAAAACATCCTCTAAAACTGAATACGGTTGATTAGATTTAATATTATCTTTTGAAAAATTTGCTATTGAATTTCTTCTAATGGATAATAAATTTTCTAATTCTTCAGATACATCTGATCCATTATCCCATAAATGAGCATAAGCATGTGCACTTCCTAGGGGTCTTGCATCTTGATCTGAAATAAAACGAGCACCTTTTTTAAAAGCTTCATCTAATAATTTACTTAAACTAGCATCTTCATCCTCTAAATATTCACCATATGAATAAGCAATTGATACTTTATCCCAGTCTCCAATTTTTGTATCGTAGGCATCTGTAAAATCTACTTTTCCATCTTTAATTGACAATATGGGATGAGGATAATCCATTACTGAAGATCTTCCTTTTGTACTTGCTGCAAAATTATGAGCTAAACCAATTGTGTGACCTACCTCATGAGCAGACAATTGTCTAATTCTAGCCAATGCCATTTCCAAAGCAAATTGATCATCAGTGTCATTATTTGTATAAGGAGCTTGCAACGCTTGTCCTATTAAAAAATCTTGTCGAATTCGTAAAGACCCTAAACTCACATGACCTTTTATAATTTCACCCGTTCTTGGATCTGAAACAGAAGCTCCATAACTCCAACCCCTAGTAGACCTATGCACCCATTGAATTACATTGTATCTAATATCCAACAAATCGGCATCTTTAGGTAACATTTTAACTTGAAACGCATTTGTAAATCCAATTGATTCAAACGCTTGATTCCACCATCTAGCACCATCCAAAAGTGCAGATCGAACAGGTTCTGGAGTTCCTCTGTCTAAATAATATATAATAGGTTCAACTGCCTCGCTTTTAATAGCATTTGGATTTTTCTTTTCTAATCTATGGCGATAAATAAATCGCTTTTTTATAGGCTCATTAACTGGAGTAGCATAATCTAAATAAGACATTGCATTGGCACCGGATCTAGGATCAAACTTTCTTGGTGTATAGTTATTATCTGGTAACTCAATAAAAGAATGATGTTGATTAACAGTTACCGAAGTTGATGTTGGCACCACACTACTAATGTCATACCCCTTTGGTACACCTTTAAACGTAATCATTACATCAAATTCAACATTTTCAGGAAATGCTCTGGTTCTTTCTAAATTTATAGCGCTTCTAGATCTATCTAGGGTATATTTACCTTGCTTTTTTACTGATAAACGCCCCATGACTCCGTGTGCATCTCTAATAAAGAAAGAGGTTGCATCTACCAAATACTTACCATTTTTAAATTCTTTAATCCTGAAACCTCTAAGTATGGATTTAGCAAAAGCTTGTTCAACAGATTTTTTTTCTTCTATATTATTAGTTATCGCTCTATAATATTGATTTGGTTGAATTAAAAGTAATTTATTCCCTGCTTTAATAAATTTGACCACCCTAGTATTTCCTAATTGACCTCTATCTAGACCAATGTCATTAGAGCCTATTCCTTCTGAAAGCGCATTTACGTACAAAAACTCTTTATCTAGGTTTTCGATTTCTAGAAATATTTTATCATTACCTTCATCATAATAGAATGTAAAATACCCTTCGTATCTAGTAATGTTTTTATTATCCTTAAAAAATTGAGCAAATCCTTGAATTGAAAAACTCAAAAATAAAAACATCGCAATTAGTTTTCTCATGTGAATTATATTTGAATAATTGTAAAAATACAATATTTAGTAGTGATTCAAAACATTCATTTATCTTTGTAAAAACTACAAAACAGAACCTTTAATTTTTTTCCATATTTTTAATAATAAAAAGGAAAAAACTAACACAACAAAGGTTAAAACTATAGCTATAAAGTATTCCCCATAAATATAATTACCAATAGCAAACATTGTTGAATAAATTAAAATACACCCTAAAATCATTGCTAATAT
>JABAZK010000174.1 GCA_018608485.1 Flavobacteriaceae bacterium
AAATATATTATGAATAAAATTAAGCCTTATACCGCTTTCGTATCCAATAAATGGGCTGAGACCTCTATTTTTTACAAAAGCGAGTCCATTGTATATTTCTAGCCATTTCCATATACCAATACTAGAATTGAAAGAAACCAAATGCTGATTAGCAAATCGTTGACTCATGCCTGATTTAAAACCACCTTCAGCCATAATAAACTGCTGACTAAGAAAACCAGAACTTTCGGATCTTCCAATATAATTCAGTTCAAATAAATAATCATTGGCTCTATCTAAACCAAAACTAAAAAAATCTGAATCTGTATTATTTTTTATAAAAGTTCCAGCATAAAATCTGAAGTCTAATTGAGTATTTTTAGCAGTTAATTTTCTGTATCGTAATTCTCCAGTTGCCTTTGTATAGTTACTAGCTAACTCTGTTTCAAAAGAATATTTAAGCCCTTTAATAATATCTGGTTTATTGTAATAGTATTTTAATTTAAATACTTGATATTTGTCTGAATCAGATTGAGAACTATTGGGCGCCAATTCTCTATTGATATTTAATAATCTAGCAGATAAAAAACTACCTCCTACGTCACGCAAACTTTTCCTTCTGAATTGTAAAGTAATACTTTGATTAAAAGTATTGTAAGAAAGGTCTTCTGCATAGTGTAAATTACTACCAGAAATACTGTAAAAAATCCTATTTATTTTTGAATTTTCAAAATATTGAATGTAGCGCGTATTAAATATTCCGTTTAAAGAGTTACTCTTTGTCCCATACTGAGGTGTTATAGAAAATTGAAAATTTCTAGAGAGTATGGGTTTGTTATGAATTCTTAGCCCTAACAAAGCCCCATCATAGTAGTTGTATTTTATATTGGGTTGCAAATAGATTTGGTGGTAATATGGGTCATTTATATCCTTATATAACTTAAATTGTATGGGTTTGTTTAATATATTTTTTCCTACTTTTTTCCAGTTGTCCATCGAATTAAATTCTGGATATGAATTTTCAAAATTTAAGGAAACCCTGTCGAAACCATTTTTAGGAATTGCTACAGTTGTTGTACTGTCTATATTAGTAAGCCATTTTTTAAATTTAACTTGTTTCTTTTTTAAACCATACAAAGCTACCGGTGCAGTTATATTTCTTTTATTCTTGATGGTAACATATACAGAATCATTTAGTACTAAAGCTTTTTTTATGGTGTAATCTATTTTTTTATCAGTGGTAAGATATTCATCAAAAAACCAGTTAATATCTTTTGAAGTTTTTTTAGAAACAATTTTTTTAAAGGATTCGCTTTTGGTAAAATTTAATTTATTTTTTTTATAAAATTCTTTAAATGATGAGCTAATAATTGTGTCTCCAATATAATCAGCAAGATATCTTAAACCCAACCCTGCTTTGTATTTACCAGCTATTTTTCGGTTAAAATTAGACAAAGAATCAGATCTTGTGTTCAATGCTTGATCTAAAAATTGCCTGGCGGTGTATTGATACACAAAAGGGTATTTATCATTAAATTTTAATTTTGAAAAATTAAAATTTCGGAACCCCCATATTTTAGAAATATTACCAGCCAATTTTATCTCCGGGTAGTACTGTGCAACATAATTCATCATTAAATAAGTTTGCAAACCATCGGTTAGCCAATAATCTTTTCTTTTATCTAAAAGTAAAGTATTGTCTATGTATTTTTTTGTTATTGCCTTTAGCATGGTTAAATCCCATTCAAAAACATCAGGAAATGGCCTTATAAAATTGGGGAGCTGATTTAATCCATAAATAGGGTTTTTAGCTTGTGAAACCTCGTCAATCAATAATTTTTTGTGAGGATATTCTCCTAAAAAATCCCCTATAAATACTAATTGTCTGTTCAAGATATCATTGGTTAGCTTTTTATCAATACTAGTATTGTACAAATCTGTTTTTATCTCAATTTTATCTGTATTAAAGGATTTGTAATCATCTTTAATATCTATATGTAAAAGAACATCTGTTCTTTGTTTTCCTGATAGTAGAAACTCATTTAAGTTTTCTTCTTGTGTTTTGAGTTTAGTTAAATTTGAGTTTAAAAAATAGTATTTTGGAAGCTTAATTTTAATACTGTAATTTGAACTGTTTGTTAGTAAATCATCCATATTTAAGTTGCTCATTACTTTCCAACCATCTTTAAAAACAGCAGGGACTAAGTACCAATATCTTAGATGGTAGCCAGTTTTTGTTTTTCCATAACGAGTAAATTTTGCACTAGGAATTTTAACATCATAAGCAACATTAATAGTCGTAGATTTTTTTGATGAAAGGGGAGTATTCAGCACTATTTTAATGACATCAATTTTGTCATCTTCTACTTCAGAGAATGTAGCTGTTTCGTAATCTACAGTCAAGTTCTTAATAGTTGTAAAACCTCTGTCTTTTTGATTGGCAAAGTGTAATGATTTATCGTAATCTTCAATAAGTCTTTTGGCTAACGGAGCTTTGTTGTTTTTATAACCGTTTGCCCAGTTATGAAGATAAATACTGGTGAGTGTTGTGTCTGAATCATTGTAAAAAATAATGCGTTGATTGATACGAATGATATCTTTCGTATCGTCTAATTGAGCATCAATATGAATACTGTGCTCTTGTCCATTCACTTGAACTAATGAGCACATAAAAATGAATAGTATGGATATATATATCTTCAATTAAATTTTGATAAATTTTAATGGGTTATTTAATTTTTGATGCGAAAGATAGTAAATACCCTTTGAAAGATGTCTAACATCAATCGTCAAAGAATTCTCTGACGAGTTTTTCGGAGTTTTTATTGAAATAAGCTGCCCATTAATGGTGTAAATTTTAATGGTATTTTTATCTAATTTATCTGTCAAAAATATCTTTAAATAGTCCTGAGTAATATTTGAACTAATAAAATTAATTTTAGATAGGGTATAGGTAGATAGGGTGTTTTCTGGAGTTTCTATCTCCATGACTATAGGTAAATGATCACTAAACTCAATCAAAGCATTTCTTAAGGTTTGAGAGTAAGTCCCTGAGCAATTAGAGTTACTTATCTGAGAGTTATAGCAGTTTCCATTATTTCCGACTACTTGGTAGCTGTCATTCACATAAAATAAATCTGAGCTTGTATTGAAGTTTTCAGACATCATAATAAAATCAAACCGATCATCTAAACCACCAGTAGACCCGCTATCATCAATTAGACCAATATTAGAGGTTCTTGTAGATTGAGAATGAATGTCTGAAAATGAACTGTTATTCCAAAAATAAGTTGAATCATAGTTATCATAATTAAAATAGTCAACACCATCATCTGGAAAAGTTGGCGCTGGTCTATTTATGGGATCTATCATAATAATTGGATTTCTATTATCAATTAAATATTGATATCCCTCTTCATTACTAGTATAAAAATTAAAATCTCCGGCAAATAACACATAACTATCACTGGCAATAGTGTTGGTGTAACTTACAAAACTTTGAATCGAATTTAATCTTCGTTGTCTATTGGAACTTCCTGTGGAAGCCTTTAAGTGGGTTACAAAAACCTCCATTCTTATCGGGTTAATTTCGGCGTTTTCTGTATTTATTTTAAAAGTATATTGGTTAATGTCTCTTGTATCTGCTGTAATAACTCTTGACTCCTCAAAAATTAATTTGTTGGAGTTGTAATAGACCATTTGTTGTAAACTGTAACTTCCAGATTGATTTTCTTCAAAAGGAGCTTTTTTAAAATCCTCGTTGTGAGGAATGATTGCATTTTCAAAAAGGTAATTAGACCCTATTTCATCAACTACTTCGCAAACCATTAATAAATCTGGACTTACTTCGTTAAGTATAGTTGATAAAAAGGGTGTCTTATTTTGACTTACCTCAGAATCTGAATAGTTCAGAATATTATACATCATAGCTTTTATGCGAGTTTGTCCGAAATTTAGAGATGTAAATAAGACTAAAAAGAAGAACAATCCTGCTTTTTTTGGTATATAATATTTCATTGAATTCTCTAGAAATTCGGTTTTAAGCTATATTTTCCATAGAATTTATTTAAATGCTCAATAGCTTCATCTGCAGTATCTACAATTCTAAACAATTTAAGATCTGTTTCGCTAATATTTCCTTGTTCAAGTAACGTATTTTTAATCCAATCTAATAGTCCGCTCCAAAACGAAGACCCTACCAAAACAATTGGAAATCTTCCAATTTTTTTTGTTTGAATTAACGTAATGGCTTCAAATAATTCATCTAAGGTTCCAAATCCACCGGGCATTACTATAAAACCTTGTGAATATTTTACAAACATTACTTTTCTTACAAAAAAGTAATCAAATACTAAATTTTTATCATTATCTATCCATGGATTGTCATGTTGTTCAAAAGGTAACTCTATATTTAAACCTACAGAAGTTCCTTTTCCTCTATGAGCTCCTTTATTACCAGCTTCCATAATACCAGGCCCACCACCAGTAATTACACCATATCCGTTCTGGGTTAGTTTAAATGCTACCTCTTCAGAAAGCTCATAGTATTCTTCTCCAGGTTTTGTTCTAGCTGAACCAAAGATAGATACGCAAGGTCCGATTTTACTTAATTTTTCATAACCCTCTACAAACTCCGCCATAATTTTAAAGATGGCCCAGGAATCATTGGTTTTTATTTCGTTCCAAGTTTTTTGCTGTAATTTTTCTCGAATTTTTCTATCGTCATTTGTCATGTCTTAGCTATTTAATAATAACAAAGTTAACTTAATTCCTCTTTCAAAAATTGAGCCGTATAACTTTTTTTGTTTTTTATAATTTGTTCAGGAGTGCCTTTGCAAAGAATTTCACCCCCTTTTTTACCACCTTCCATTCCAATATCTATGATGTAATCTGCTAATTTAATAACATCCATATTGTGTTCAATAATTAAGACAGTATTGCCTTTATCGGCAAGGGTGTTAAGCACTTTCATTAATACTCTAATATCCTCAAAGTGAAGACCTGTGGTAGGTTCATCTAAAATATAAAAGGTATTTCCAGTATCTCGTTTAGATAATTCTGAAGCTAATTTAATGCGCTGTGCTTCACCACCAGATAGCGTTGTAGATCGCTGTCCTAAAGTAATATAACCCAGTCCAACATCTTTAATGGTTTTTAGTTTACTGTGTATTTTTGGAATGAGTTTAAAGAATTCTACAGCATGATCCATAGTCATTTCTAATACATCTGCAATAGATTTCCCTTTGTATCTAATTTCTAGTGTTTCTCTATTAAATCGTTTTCCTTGGCAGGTTTCACATTCTACATGCACGTCGGGTAAGAAATTCATTTCAATGATTCTTACTCCACCTCCTTGACAAGTTTCACAGCGTCCTCCTTTGACATTAAAAGAGAATCTTCCTGGTTTATAACCTCTAATTGCAGCTTCTGGAGTTTTGGCAAACAAACTTCTTATTTCACTAAAAACACCAGTATAAGTAGCAGGGTTTGAACGAGTAGTTCTACCGATAGGTGATTGATCGATGTCTATGACTTTGTCTATATATTTTAAACCAATAATTTTTTTATAAGGCATTGGTTCTTTAACACCTCTGTATATGTGTTTGTTTAAAATAGGATAGAGAGTTTCATTAATTAAAGTAGATTTTCCACTTCCAGAAACACCCGTTACACAAATCATTTTCCCTAGTGGAAATTCGGCGGTTACATTTTTTAAATTATTGCCAGATGCACCACTAATTTTAATAGACTTTCCATTTCCTTTTCTTCTATTTTTTGGAACCTCAATTTGTCTTCTTCCACCAAGGTAGTCAGCAGTTAAGGTGGTGTGTTCTTTTATTTCTTGATAGGTTCCTTCACTTACAATTTCACCACCATGTACACCAGCTCCAGGTCCAATATCAAAAACAAAATCTGCATGTTCTATCATGTCTTTGTCATGTTCAACCACCAAAACAGAATTTCCAATATCTCTTAATTTTACCAAAGAATCTATGAGTTTTTGATTGTCTCGCTGATGCAGTCCTATACTAGGTTCATCCAAAATATACAAGACACCAACCAATTGTGACCCTATTTGTGTTGCCAAGCGAATACGTTGTGCCTCTCCACCTGAAAGAGATTTTGAGGTTCTATCTAGGGTTAAATAATCTAAGCCAACATCTAACAAGAATTGAATTCGAGTTTTAATTTCCTTTAAAATTTCAGAAGCAATTGTGAGTTGTCTTTCGGATAGTTTTGCATCTAAGTTGTGAAACCATTCAGCTAGTTCATTAATATCTAATTTAGCAAGATCACTAATATTTTTTTCATTTATTTTAAAATGAAGACTTTCTTTTTTTAATCGATTACCTTCACAATTACTGCAAGTAACCTCATCCATGAAGCCTCTTGCCCATCGTTTAATAGACCTACTTTCACTAGATTTATATTGGTTTTCTATAAATGAGGTAATTCCTTCAAAATCTATTTCATATTTACGGGTAACTCCCATGGTTTTAGAAGCTATAGAAAATTTTTCATTTCCTCCATTAAGAATAATGGTAAGAGCTTCTTCTGGAATAGATTTTATAGCATCACTTAACTTAAAACCATACCTATCAGCAATTAAATGTAGCTGTTTAAAAATCCAGCTATTCTTTTCTTCTCCCAAAGGAACAATTCCTCCATTTTTTATAGAAATTGAATCATCTGGAATTACTTTGCTAAAATTTATTTCGTTGGTAATTCCTAATCCGTTGCACTTAGAACAAGCTCCTTTAGGAGAATTAAACGAAAAAGTGTTGGGTTCTGGACTTGGGTAGGCAATTCCTGAGATAGGACACATGAGTTCTTTACTGAAATATCTTGGTTTTTCGTCATCAATATCAATTACCATTAAAATATTATTTCCAGTGTAAAGAGCAGTTTTAATAGTTTCTACTAGACGTTTTTCTGATGAGCTATTCACAATAAGTCTATCTATGACTACTTCTATGTCATGCGTTTTGTATCTATCTAAACGCATGCCTTTCTCAATTTCCCTAATTTCACCATCTACCCGAACTTTTACAAAACCTTGTTTTGAAATTTGTTCAAATAATTCTCTGTAATGTCCTTTTCTAGATTTTACAACTGGAGCTAAGACCGCTATTCTTTTATCTTTAAAATCAGTTAAAATTAAATTCTTTATTTGCTCATCACTGTAGCTTACCATTTTTTCTCCTGTGTTATAAGAATAGGCATCTGCAGCTCTAGAAAATAATAACCTTAAAAAGTCATAAATTTCTGTAATAGTTCCTACCGTTGAGCGTGGACTTTTATTAGTGGTTTTTTGCTCAATAGAAATCACAGGAGATAGTCCGTCTATTTTATCTACATCTGGACGTTCTAAACCGCCTAAAAATTGACGGGCATAGGCAGAGAATGTTTCAATATATCTTCGTTGTCCTTCTGCATAAATTGTATCAAAAGCCAAGGAAGATTTTCCGCTGCCACTTAAACCAGTTATAACTACTAGTTTTTCTCGTGGTATTTTAACGTTTATGTTTTTTAAATTATGAGCTCTAGCTCCATAAACTTCAATATATTCTTGGTCTTTCAATGTAGATAAATTTCAGAAAGTTGCAAAGTTACTGAAACCAATTTACTTTTTTTGTTAAAGTAATAGCCAAACTATAAACACTCATTACTGCAAAAAAAAAGCTAGTAAATTAATTCTGATTTTTTATTTAATCATAAAAAAATCAGTTGGTACTCTTTGTTTAGCAGCAACTAAAAAAGTATCTTGCATTAAAATAATATATATGAATTTTATTCACTCTGTTAGACATTATTTTGAAAGACATGGGTACCACGTTTCCTCTCGTTTAGCGGATCGCTTAGGAATGAGAGCAAAAAATGTAAGATTATTTTTTATTTATATTTCTTTTGTAACTGTAGGTTTGTCTTTTGGTTTTTATTTAATTATTGCTTTTTTACTAAAGTTAAAAGATATTGTTCATACCAAAAGAAGTTCAGTATTTGATTTGTGATTGTTTTTTTAATAATTAAAACTACATGAAACTTCTGTTTCTAGATAAAAACAACTAATATAAATATCTATGTTTAAATCAAAATTTCGCAAAGCGTTATTGCTTCTGATTTTAGTCTTAATGATTGGAGTATTTGGATATATGGTTATATCTGGATACTCATTTGTGAATGCACTATATATGACAGTTATTACAGTGTCTACTGTAGGTTTTGGTGAAATTAGTCCGTTAAACGAACAAGAAAAATTATTTACTATATTTTTAATAACCATTAGTATTATTAGTTTTGGATATACCGTATCTGCCTTTACAGAATATATTATAAGTGGTCAGTTATTTCAACAATTAAAATTGAAAAAAATGAAAAAAAAAATCGATCAACTAAGTGGCCATACAATTATTTGTGGTTTTGGTAGAAATGGAAAGCAGTCCATGATTAAATTACAGAATTATAAAAAAGACTTTGTAATTATTGAAAAAGCAGATCAGGTAATAAATGAAATCGATTTAGAGGGGTTTTTAAACATCAAAGGCGATGCTACTACAGATGAAGCATTACTAAAGGCTGGTATAGAAAGAGCTGATAATTTAATAACGGCATTACCTTCTGATGCAGATAATCTTTTTGTAGTGTTGTCTGCTAGACAATTAAACACCAATTGTAGAATTATCAGTAGGGCTTCTAATGAGAGTTCCTACAGCAAATTAAAAATTGCTGGAGCCAACAACGTTATCATGCCAGATAAATTAGGAGGAGATCATATGGCTTCATTGGTAGTAACGCCAGATGTAATTGAGTTTGTTGGTAGATTAACAATTGAAGGTGAAACCACAGCAAATTTGGAAGAAATTTCTGTAAATGACTTGCCCACAGAATATCTCAATAAAACAATTTTAGATTTAGATTTAAGAAAAAAAACAGGGTGCACAGTAATTGGTTTTAAAGCCCCAGATAACAGTTATATCATAAATCCTGAGGCTTCCATAAAATTGCAAAATAATTCTCACTTAATTGTTCTTGGAAGACCTGAACAGATATCAAAATTAAGATTACTTTTTTAAAATATTTTTTCAACCGCATCCTTCTCAACACTTTTATTTGAGTATACAAAGGAACTGTTAACAAAAAAATACTTTTAACCTTCAAAAGTTGTTCGGGGTTCATTTTTTTATGATATTGCGGATTACTTAAATTCAAATATTCTCAAAAATATGAAGAAAAGAATCCTATCAGTACTATTTTTAGTAATTCCAATAGTAACATTTGCACAAGAAAAAGGTTTAGATCAACAAATTGATGAAGCCTTCAAGCCAATATCAGATTTCTTTAGTGAAGTAATATTCTTTACTATACCAATTGCAGGAATAGATGTGCCTTTTGTATTACTTTTATTAGTTGGTAGTGCCTTATTTTTTACCATTTACTTTAAATTTCCTAATATTTTTCATTTTAAAACAGCAATTAACGTTGTTAGAGGGAAATATGATGAGCTAGATCATGCTTCAGTTAATTCAGAGTTAGCTATAGATAAAGATATTGCAGATACAATTAAAGATGAAAGCAAAGAAGGTGAAGTTACTCACTTTCAAGCATTGGCTACGGCAGTTTCAGGAACAGTAGGGAACGGTAATATAGCTGGAGTTGCATTGGCAATTGCTCTAGGTGGGCCAGGAGCAACCTTCTGGATGGTTGTCTGTGGTTTTCTTGGGATGTCTACAAAGTTTGTTGAATGTACACTAGGAGTTCAGTATAGAGATGTAGGAGAAGATGGAACTGTTTATGGCGGTCCAATGTACTACATAAGTAAAGGGTTAAAAGAGAGAGGTTTTGAAGTATTTGGAAAAATAATGGCTATAATTTTTGCTATTTTCTGTATTGGTGGATCATTTGGAGGAGGAAATGCCGCACAATCTAACCAAGCAACTGTAGTTTTAAAAGAGTTAATGGGTTTAGAAAGTACTGGAGCTGGATTCTGGATTGGAGTTATTATGGCAATTGTTGTTGGTATTATAATTATTGGAGGAATTAAAAGAATTGCTTCTGTAACAGAAAAAGTAGTACCGTTTATGGCGTTATTATATCTATTAGCATGTCTTTATATTTTAGGAGCGAATTTTTCATTAATAGATGATGCATTTTCTTTAATTTTTAGAGAAGCTTTTAATCCAACAGCTATTGGAGTTGGAGGGGTTATTGGAGTGTTACTAGTAGGTTTTAAAAGAGCCGCATTTTCAAATGAGGCAGGTGCGGGTTCTGCATCTATTGCGCATTCAGCTGTGAAAACTAAATATTCAGCTTCTGAAGGTTTGGTTGCATTATTAGAGCCATTTATAGATACGGTAGTAATTTGTACAATGACTGCCTTAGTAATTATTATTTTTAATTTTGGTGGAGATGCCTCTGGAGCAACAATCTTTCAATATGGAGGAGATGGAGCAGGTGCTGTTCTGATTGATGGAGTTTCTTACGAAGGTGCCGGAATCACCTCTAAAGCATTTGCAGAATACATCCCTTATTCTAATGTATTCTTAACTGTAGCAGTTGTTTTGTTTGCAGTTTCTACAATGATTTCTTGGTCTTATTATGGACTACAATCGTGGAAATTTTTATTTGGTAGAGGTAAAGCGGCAGATATGGCTTACAAGTTATTATTCTTATTGTTTGTAATTATTGGAGCTTCAGCAAGTATGAATTCAATTTGGGCATTTTCAGACGCAATGATTTTTGCTATGGTATTCCCTAATATGGTAGGATTATACTTCTTATTCCCGGTTGTTAAGAAACAATTAAATCGTTATATTGAAGCAATAAAAAGCTAATGTAAAATCCCCTATAAATGAAAATATTTAAGTCCCATTTCTGGTATACAAAAAACCAACGAAATGGGATTTTATTTTTATTGATCATCATCATATTTTTACAATTAATACTTCATTTCAAAAATTTTGATAGCCAACAGTTGGTAGATCTTAGTCAGCCAAAAATCACTTCTTACAACAAACAATTAGATAGTCTTAAGAAAAAATCATCAAAAAAGAAGAAATTTAAAATATACCCTTTTAACCCCAACTATATCTCAGATTATAAAGGGTATCAATTAGGAATGAATATAGACGAAATTGATCGATTATTAGCATATAGAGAACAAAAATTATATGTAAATTCAGCAAAAGAGTTTCAAACGATAACTAAAATTTCAGATAGTTTACTTCAAAAAATTTCACCATTTTTTAAATTTCCCGATTGGGTTCAAAAGAAAAATAATTATAAAAATAATCAACAGAGATATATCCCAAATTCAAGAATAAATGTCTCAGAAATTACTACTGTAGATATTAATAAAGCAACTCTCAAAGATTTCACTGCTATTGAAGGTGTAGACGAATATATTTCTGAAAGAATTATTAAGTATCGTTCTAAACTACAAGGATTTTCCTTTAAAGAACAACTCTTTGAGGTTTGGGGATTGGATGAACTAATGGCTAATAAAATTCTCTCAACATTTTCCATCAAAAACAAACCAATAATAAAAAAGGTAAACATAAACACAGCGTCTTTTAAGGAAGTCTTATCAAATCCATATATAGACTATAAGTTGTGTATCCAAATTTTTGATTACAGAGATGAAGTAGCAGAGCTTCAATCTATTTCAGAAATTAAAAATATAGAGGGTTTTCCAATCAAGAAATACAATAGAATAGTATTATATTTACTAGCTGAATAAGAATAACAAAAAAAATATTGAATGTTGCACATGTATTTTACTGAAGAGCATGAGGTTTTTAGAGAAAGTTTTAAAGATTTTTTACAAAAAGAAGTAGTTCCCCACATAGACAAATGGGAAAAAACTGGAAATATTGATCGATTCATATGGAGAAAGTTTGGAGATATGGGGTATTTTGGATTGAGTTATCCTGAAGAATATGGTGGGCTAAATCTAGATATTTTTTACATGGTGATTTTTCTAGAGGAACTACAAAAAATAAATTCAGGAGGCTTTGCTGCTGCTATTTGGGCACATGTTTATTTAGCAATGACTCACGTAAATGTGGAAGGAGATGCTAGAATTAAAAATAAATATTTGGGTGCTAGTATTTCAGGTGAAAAAATAGGATGCTTATGTATCACAGAGCCTTTTGGAGGTTCGGATGTTGCAGGAATGAGAACTACGGCAATAAGAAAAGAAAATTCTTATGTAATTAACGGATCAAAGACTTTTATAACAAATGGCGTTTACTCAGATTATTTGATTGTTGCAGCCAAAACAGATCCATCTTCCAAACACGCAGGGATGTCAATTTTTATTATAGACAGAGATACTCCAGGAATCTCCGCAACAAAACTTGATAAGCTAGGCTGGAAAGCCTCAGACACAGGAGAGATCGCTTTTGATAATGTAGTAGTGCCCTCAGAAAATCTAATGGGTCAAGAAGGGAAGGGATTTGCATACATCATGCAACATTTTGCATTAGAAAGATTAATCATGGGGATTAATGCCCACGCAAGAGCCGAATATGCCGTAGATTATGCAATTCAATATACATCAGAAAGACGAGCTTTTGGAAAAACATTGGATAGTTTTCAGGCATTAAGACACAAAATTGCTGAAATGGCAAGTCAAGTAGAAATGTGTAAGGAATTCAATTACTCAATAGCTAAAAGATTAAATGATGGGGTGTACGTAGTCAAAGAAGCAACTATGTCTAAACTAATCTCAACAAAAATGGCTGATGAAGTAATCTATGATGCACTTCAATTACTTGGCGGTTATGGTTATATGGAAGAGTATCCAATGGCTAGATTACTTAGAGATAGTAGACTAGGCCCTATTGGAGGAGGTACTTCTGAAATACTTAGAGAAATCATTGCAAAAATAATCATAGACAAGAAAGAGTATAAGTCTGTAACTTAATCTGTCTTTAAAATGTTCATTCATCTCAATAAATTAATCTTCAATAAGTTAAATTTTTAAAAAAGTTTAAATAATTCGTGATTACTATTGGTTACAATAAAAATCATTATATATTTGCAGTCCAATTTAAAAAAAGTATTTTGAAGGGAGGTGCCAACATATGTTAATCATTCCAGTTAAAGAAGGAGAGAATATTGATAGAGCTTTAAAGCGTTTCAAAAGAAAATTTGATCGCACAAAGACAATGAGGAACTTACGTGAAAGAAAACATTTCACAAAACCATCTGTTGCCAAAAGAGCTCAAAGAATCAAAGCATCCTATGTTCAAGGTTTAAGAACCAAAGAAGAAGTAGGTTAGGCTTGCATATTTTTATAGAAACCCACATCGAAAGATGTGGGTTTTTTATTTTATATCTAATCATTAATTTAGAGTATCTTTATCTAATAGATGAACTTAATAGATTCTTTCCTTGAATACTTGCTATTAGAGAAAAAATACTCTTCTCATACTATCAAAGCTTATGAGAGTGATTTAATTTCTTTACAAGATTTTTGTAGGCTAAATTTTGATCAAGAAAACATATCACATATTAATTATTCACAAATCAGATCTTGGATAGTTCTATTGGTAGATCATAAATTATCTAACAGAAGTATCAACAGAAAAATAAGTTCATTAAAATCTTTTTATAAATACCTGCAGAAAATTAAATTGATTGATGTAAATCCGCTAGCCAATCACAAAGCATTAAAAACCTCAAGAAAAATTCAAATTCCTTTTTCAGCAAGTGAGGTAAATACTGTATTATCAAGTTTTTCAATAGATCATTCATTTGAAGCCAGTAGAGATAGGTTAATTGTTGAGTTATTTTATTCAACAGGTATGAGAAGAGCAGAACTTATTAATTTAAGGATGAATTCTGTAAACTTCGCAGAAAAACAAATTAAAGTTATTGGTAAAAGGAATAAAGAAAGATTAATTCCTTTGTTGCCAAGTGTCATAAAAAGTTTAGAATCCTATATTAAAGTTAGAGAACTAATTAATAGTTCAGATAGTTTTTTATTTATTACTCAAAAAGGAAACAAAGTATACGAAACTCTTGTTTATAGAGTTATAAATAATTACTTTAGTAGAGTTTCTTCTAAGTTAAAGAAAAGCCCTCACATACTGAGACACTCTTTTGCCACACACTTATTAAATGAAGGAGCAGATTTAAATTCGGTTAAAGAATTGCTAGGACATTCTAGTTTAGCCTCTACCCAAGTCTACACACACAATAGCTTGGAGCAATTAAAAAAAGTGTACAAACAAGCTCACCCTAGGAGCACTAAAAAATAAAATTTATGAAAGTAACCACCCAGTCAGTAAATTTTAATGCCTCATCAGACTTAATAGATTTCATAGAAAAAAAAGTTTCTTCATTAATTAAGTTTCATGATAAGATATTAAATGCAGAAGTTTTTCTCAAATTAGAAAATTCTAGTGATAAAGAGAATAAAACAGCAGAGATTAAAATTAATATTCCAGGAAATGAATTAGTTGTAAAAAAACAATACAAAAGTTTTGAAGAGTCTGTAAGTATAGGAGTTGAAACATTAAAGAGAAGGCTCAAAAAATCCAAAGAAAAACTAAGAGATTCAATACCATTATAAAAAGCATAAAAAAGTATAAAAAAGTTTTAGAAATTAAAAAAACTTATTACATTTGCAGTCCGTTAGAAAT
>JABAZK010000137.1 GCA_018608485.1 Flavobacteriaceae bacterium
AATTTTTTTGATTTTTTAACCAATGCATCCATCCCTACTTTTTCAAAAATATCTAAAGATGCCTTAACAGCTGCCATTGATAAAATAGGAGGATTACTTAATTGCCAACCCTCTGCACCTTCCATTACATCAAAAGGTTGCCTCATATTAAATCGTGTTTCTTTGTTGTGATTCCACCAACCTGCAAATCTTGGTAAATCTTTTCTTTGTGCGTGTTTTTCATGTACAAACAATCCTGATAAACTTCCAGGGCCAGAATTTAAATACTTATAGGTACACCAAGCTGCAAAATCAATAGAACTGTCATGAAGATTGGGTTGAATATTTCCTGCTCCGTGAGCTAAATCTATTCCTACCATACATTTTTTTGCATGCCCTAATTCAGCAATTTTTTTGATATCCAAATATTGCCCTGTGTAATAATTAACTCCACCAATTAACAACAAAGCTACCTCATCACCTTGTGAATCTAGTATGGATTTCAAATCCTCTAATTCAAGTAATTCTTTTCCTTCTTTTGGTTTCCATTCTATGAGAGCTTCCTCTGGATCGAATCCATGAAAAGATAATTGCGACTGAACAGCATATCTATCTGATGGAAATGCATCACTTTCAATAATTATTTTATACTTGGTTTTTGAAGGCTGATAAAAAGACACCATCAATAAATGAAGATTAGTTGTTAATGTATTCATAACAACTACTTCAATAGGCTTTGCACCAACAACTTTTGCCATAGTATCTGTTAAAAGCTCATGATATGACAACCATGGGTTTTTTGCTTCAAAATGTCCTTCTACCCCAAAATTTGCCCAATCATGAAGCTCTTGCTCAATATATTTAGAAGTGATTTTTGGTTGTAACCCTAACGAATTTCCCGTAAAATAAAGCCATTCTTTTCCGTCTTTATCTCTAGGAATATGAAATTCATTTCTAAGGTAAGAGATTGGATCTTCTTGATCTAATTGTTTTGCGTAGTCTAGTGAATTTTGGTAAGTCATTAAATAAAAAACGATTGCTCTCAAATATAGAACAATCATTTTTTAGAAAATAATTTTTATGATTTTTTTGACAAACAGCATTAATACAATACACGAAACTTTATAGTTCCTTCAACATCTTTTAGGGCTTTAATTACTTTCTTATTGTATTCTTTGTCTATATCTGTAATTACGTATCCAACTTTTGCATCGGTAGATAAGAATTGACCTATAATATTTAATTCAAATTCAGCTAAAACTCTATTAATATTGGCCATTACCCCTGGTACATTTTTATGAATATGTAAAAAACGATGAGCTTTGATTTGCCTTGGCAATCTAATATTAGGAAAATTAACAGCATCAACTGTATTTCCAGAATTTATATAAGCCATTATTTTTCCAGGCACAAAATCTGCAATATCTCGCTGTGCTTCTTCTGTACTTCCCCCTACATGTGGGGTTAATATAACATTATCTAACCCTTTTAAATCTGTATAATAATCTCCATTAGCTCTTGGCTCTTCTGGATATACATCTATGGCAGCTCCTGCTAGTTTTCCTGACTCTAAAACTTCCCTAAGTGCTTTGATGTCTACCACAAATCCTCTAGAAAGATTTACTAGATGAGCTCCATCTTTCATTTGAGCCAGCTCATTCTTACCTATAAAATTTTTATTAGCAGCATTGTCATCTATGTGTAATGTTACTACATCAGAAATAGCTAGCAACTCTTTTAAATTTTGAATTCTTGTTGCATTTCCTAGGGCTAACTTATCCTCTACATCAAAATAATAGACATCCATTCCTAATGCCTCAGCTAAAACTGATAGTTGTTTCCCAATATTTCCATATCCAACTATTCCTAATTTTTTACCTCTTACCTCTCTTGAGCCTTCAGCTGTTTTATTCCATTGTCCATTGTGTAATTCTGTACTCCTTTGAAATACTGATCGCATGAGCATAATAATTTCACCAATAGCTAATTCCACGACAGATCTAGTGTTGCTGTAGGGTGCATTAAAAACAGTAATTCCATTTTCTTTACATGCATCTAAATCTATCTGCTTAGTTCCAATACAAAAGGCACCAATACTCATTAATTTGGTAGCCGATTCTACTACTCTCTTGGTTACTTTAGTTTTAGATCTTATACCCAACACATGAACTCCCTCTAATTTTTTTATTAATTCATCTTCAGATAAACTAGTTTTTACAGTTTCTACAGAAAACCCATCTCCAGTTAATTTTTCAAAAGCATCTGGATGAACATTTTCTAATAATAAAATTTTGATTCTATTTTTAGGATATGAAATGTTTCTTGGAAGCTTATTTACATACAAAAATTCGTCAAAATTTGGCGTAATGTGATCTGCATTTTCTATCGTCTTTTCTCTAGAAATATTTTCGGTGTATGCAAAAAAAGTATCAGCAACTCCAGCTTCTTTTGTAACGTAATCACTATAACCATCACCTATTACTTGAATCTCACCTTCAAGATCTAAATTTTTTAAAC
Organism: Flavobacteriaceae bacterium; assembly: GCA_018608485.1. Classification (GTDB taxonomy): domain Bacteria; phylum Bacteroidota; class Bacteroidia; order Flavobacteriales; family Flavobacteriaceae; genus Polaribacter. The sequence goes on from JABAZK010000137.1 coordinate 2,497, forward strand.
ATTGAATTTTCCCATTGTGAGTAGACAACACATTGTTACTGTCAAAACCTACAATTAAATCATTATCATCATATTCAAATGTATTGGCAAAAACTCTCTCTGTAGGAATATTATAATCTTTAACTATATCGTCAATAAACTCTTTAAAGCCACAAGAAATAACGTAAATATTATCAGAAAAGTTTTCAAAAAATTCTTTATTTCTCTCGATAGAAATAGAAACCTTCTTTCGTAACTGATTGATAAGAATAGGAAGATCCGATTTTTTTGCATTTAATAGTTGTATCCTTTTTTTTAGGGATTCTGTGAAGGAAATTCTACCATCAATTCCAAGGTTAGTAATGTCTACTATCTCATTAATTATCTCGTCTTTTTTACTATTGTTAACCAACGAAATTTCTGCTAGAACATCCAGAGCTTCAACACTTGTTAGTGTACTGTCAAAATCAAATACAAAATTTCTTTTTGTTTGAATCATGTTTACTTTTTCTATGCAATAAATTTACGAAATGAGAAGCTATAATTTCATACAAGAATTATTTTTTTACTACAACGTTTTCATCAATCATTATAAACCAATAAAAGAATTGATATTAAATGAAATTATTAAACTTAATTTTAAAAAATAAGAAGTAATATCCACCATAAAACCGGTAGAGACTCTACCCAAAAAGAGCTATAGTATTTAGATTGATTTTGAGTGGAACGCATCAAAAATAAAAGTAAAATAAAACAAATTATTAGGAAAATATTTTTATGAGATAGAGATGCTGTTAATAAAAACTCAAGGGTTAATGAAAAAAGCAGCAAAACAAAACCAACTTTTTTTGTTTTTTTAACTCCAATCTTTTGAGGAAGAGTTTTAATGTCTTTAATATCTAGATGCATGTCTCTAATTTCAAAAGGAAATATTAAAACCAAAACAAAAAACATCCGTTGCAAAAACGATAGAATTAAATCAACGCCTATGGGAGTTTCATGAACTAATAACGGAATACTAGAGCTAACACCTGCCCAAACAAAAGCTACTAGGAATATTTTCAAATAACTTACTTTTCTTAAATTTTTTTGAAATCCACTAAGAAAAGGCACTACATAAATAAAAGTAATGATCATAAAAGGAAAAAAATAAAACAACGCTACTGAAGAAATTTTTGTGCCATAATAAACAAGAAAAAAAAAACTTAAAAAAGAAAAAATTTGAATCAATCTCATGTTTTTTGTCAGACTCATATGATAGAATTTAGCTACACCTGCATACTTAATAAAATTGTACCCAGTTATGGTTCCATAAAAAATAAAATAATCTAAGTTTTCATTGTAAGATATTCCTGCATATAATTCTGTAATTCTAACGAGTGAATACACCGACAAAGCCACGTGAATACTAGAGTTAATGTAAAAATTAAAGATTAATTTCATATAAGTCATTAGACAAAAATAAGAATTCTTTTATCAACAACTACATGTTAATTATTTGATAGTATTTTAACTATTTTATAAGTAAATAATTTCTCATTTTTTCGTTAATTTTGCATAAAATTCATATCACTATACCAATGAACACTAATTCATTTCAAAGAAGACATATTGGACCAGATGAAAATGAACAAAAGCAAATGCTTGATGTTATTGGAATTAAAAGTCTTGACCAATTGATTAAGGAGACTATCCCGGAGGATATTAGACTTCAAAAATCTCTGGATTTGGAAGATCCAATGAGTGAATATGAATATTTAAACCACATTGAAGAACTTTCAAAGAAAAACAAAATATTTAAGAGTTACATTGGACTTGGTTATCATGAAGCTATAGTGCCAAGTGTTATCAAAAGGAATATATTAGAAAACCCAGGATGGTATACTGCATACACACCTTATCAAGCAGAAATTGCTCAAGGAAGATTGGAAGCCTTGTTAAATTATCAGACTATGGTATGCGATTTAACCGGTATGGAATTGGCTAATGCTTCTCTGTTAGATGAGTCTACAGCTGCAGCTGAAGCTATGGCTTTATTATTTGATGTACGTGAAAGATCACAAAAAAAAGCAGGTGTAAATAAGTTCTTTGTTTCCGAGGAAGTATTGCCACAAACTTTATCCGTATTAAAAACTAGAGCAATCCCTATTGGAGTAAATTTGGTAGTTGGAAATCATGAAGAATTTGATTTCTCAGATGAATATTATGGAGCTATTGTTCAATATCCAGGAAAACATGGTCAAGTTTATGATTATACTAACTTTATTGGGAAGGCTAATGCCAACAATATTAAAGTAGCTGTTGCTGCTGATATTTTATCTCTTGTAAAATTAAAAGCTCCTGCAGAATTTGGAGCTGATGTAGTTGTAGGAACTACCCAGCGTTTTGGTATTCCTTTAGGCTATGGTGGACCTCACGCTGGATATTTTGCTACAAAATCAGCTTATAAAAGAAGTATTCCTGGAAGAATTATTGGTGTTACGAAAGATAAAAATGGAAATAGAGCACTTCGAATGGCTCTTCAAACTAGAGAGCAACACATCAAAAGAGAAAAAGCTACATCAAATATTTGTACAGCTCAAGTACTACTTGCAGTTATGGCAGGAATGTATGCCACTTATCACGGAAAAAGAGGAATTCAGTTCATTGCCGATTCTGTTCATAAAAGTACAACTACACTAGCTACTTCATTAAATGATTTAGGTTTTAAACAAATTAATAACCATTATTTTGATACAATTACCATAAAAGCAGATGCAATTACTCTGAAAAACACTGCTGAATCCCAAAATATTAATTTTAACTATATAGACAACGAAACTGTCTCTATCTCAATAAACGAAACTGTAGGATTAAAGGAAATAAATGCCATACTTTTTACATTTACAAGTGCTTTTAATCTTCCTGAAAAATTAATCACAAGTTTTACTGAAATTGACTCTATTCCTGACTTAGCTAAAAGAAACACTTCTTTTCTAGACAACGAGATATTTAACTCATTTCAATCAGAAACTGAAATGATGCGATATATAAAAAGACTAGAGCGTAAAGATTTAGCATTAAATCATTCTATGATCTCGCTAGGTTCATGTACAATGAAATTAAATGCTGCCTCAGAGATGCTTCCACTAAGTCATGCAAACTGGGGTAATATTCATCCATTTGTTCCTCTAAACCAAGCAGAAGGATATCAAGAGGTATTGACTAAACTGGAAGAACAATTAAATGAAATTACAGGTTTTGCAGGAACTTCACTGCAACCAAATTCTGGAGCTCAAGGAGAATTTGCCGGCTTGATGACTATTAGAGCTTATCATATTAACAATGGAGATCATCATAGAAATATTTGTTTAATTCCTGCTTCTGCTCATGGAACTAATCCTGCCTCAGCAGTAATGGCTGGAATGAAAGTAATTGTTACAAAAACAGCTGAAAATGGAAATATTGATGTTCTTGATCTTAAAGAAAAGGCATTAAAATATAAAGATAATTTAGCTGCTTTGATGGTAACTTATCCATCCACACATGGTGTTTTTGAGAGCGCAATTAAAGAGATTACACAAATTATTCATGACAACGGAGGTCAAGTATATATGGACGGTGCCAACATGAATGCCCAAGTAGGTTTAACTAATCCTGCAACCATTGGCGCAGATGTTTGCCATCTCAACTTACACAAAACATTTGCTATACCTCATGGTGGAGGTGGTCCTGGAGTTGGTCCAATTTGCGTAGCTCCACAACTGGTTCCTTTTTTACCAACAAATCCTCTTATTCCAACTGGGGGTGAAAAAGCGATTACCGCTATATCTGCTGCCCCTTGGGGAAGTGCATTAGCTTGTCTTATTTCCTATGGTTATATTAAAATGCTTGGATCTAAAGGTGTAACAGACTCTACAAAATTAGCTATTCTAAATGCCAACTACATTAAAGAAAGACTAGACGGACATTATGATACTTTATACAAAGGAGAAATGGGAAGAGCTGCCCATGAAATGATTATTGATTGTCGTGATTTTAAAGAAAATGGAATTGAAGTTGTAGATATTGCAAAACGATTGATGGATTACGGTTTTCATGCCCCAACAGTCTCTTTCCCTGTTGCTGGAACAATGATGATTGAACCTACTGAATCTGAAAATATTAGTGAATTAGATAGATTTTGTGAAGCAATGATCTCTATTAGAAAAGAGATAGCATTTGCAATCAAAGATCAACCGAATAATGTTTTAAAGAATGCTCCACATACAATGGCTATGATTACTGCTGATGAATGGGACTTTCCTTATTCTAGACAAGTAGCTGCATTTCCTCTAGAGTTTGTTCACGATAACAAATTCTGGCCAACTGTTAGAAGAGTAGATGAGGCTTTTGGAGACAGAAACTTAATTTGTTCTTGCAATCCTATTGAAGATTATATGGAAGCTTAGTAGAAATAAAAAGAAAATTAAAAAGCCTCGACAATGTCGGGGCTTTTTTTATTCTGTGAATCAAAAAATTATTTTTTGAATTTTGCGTATTTAGTTTTGAACTTATCAATACGACCTGCTGTATCAACTAGTTTAGATTTACCAGTATAAAATGGATGAGATGTTCTAGATATCTCTAATTTTATTAAAGGATACTCTACACCATCAACTTCTAAAGTTTCTTTTGTATTAGCAGTAGAACGTGTTAAAAAAACATCTTCATTAGACATATCTTTAAACGCTACCATTCTATAATTTTCTGGATGTATTCCTTTTTTCATGTTTACTATCTTTAAATATTCTACTTAATGTTTAATTAAGAGCAAAGTTGGTAAAGCCTTCTCGAAATTTATCAAAAAGACACATTTATCCTTTTGAGGATGCAAATTTAACCATATTTTTCAATTTACAAACAAATAAATTGTTTTATTTGTATAAAAATAATCTAAATGAAACCCATCTTCACATTCTCTATTTTACTGTTTATATTCATAGCTATAACTTCATGCGAATCTCAATATAATTTATCAATTATTGCTCCTAAGAAAGCTGTTTTAAATGATAAAGTAGAAATTAGTTTGAGTGAAGAAAATAATTTTCCCATAGAGGAAGTAACTTTTTTTGTAAACGGAAATGAAATTTTATCTGAAAAAAAGTCATTTATTTTAGATACCAAAGAGTATGGAACAGGAAAGTTAATTATTTCTGCAATGGTAGCTTATGGTGATCAGAAAAGTAAAAGGGTTAATAATTCTGTAGAGGTATTTTCAAATACCCCTTTTATATCCTATGGATATAAGATTATAAATACCTACCCACATGATGGAAATGCCTACACTCAAGGATTAGAATATCATAAAGGATTCTTATATGAAACCACAGGTCAAAACGGACAATCTTCCCTAAGAAAAGTTGATTTAAAGACAGGTAAAGTCCTGAAAAAAATTGAGCTTGAAAAAAAATATTTTGGAGAAGGAATGACAATCGTCAATAATAAAATCTATTTTTTAACTTGGAAAGCTAATAAGGGTTTTGTTTATAATCTAAATACATTTGAGTTAGAAAGTGAATTCTCATATAACAGAAGTAAAGAAGGATGGGGCTTAACTCATTCTGAAACTGAATTAATAAAATCTGATGGAACTAGTAAAATTTGGTTTTTAGATCCTTCTTCACAAAAAGAAAAAAGATACATACAGGCCTATACTAATAAACAAAGCATTAGTCAGCTTAATGAACTTGAATTTATTGATGGGAAAATCTATGCTAATTACTGGCAAAAACCTCTAATAGCAATCATCAATCCAAATAATGGTATTGTTGAAGGAATTGCTAACCTTAGTGATTTAGTGAAAGAAATAGAAAAAACTCAAACATTAATAAAAGATAATGATGTTTTAAATGGAATAGCCTATGACAAAGAAACCAATAGATTATTTGTAACTGGCAAAAACTGGCAAAAACTATACGAAATAGAACTTATAAAAAAATAATAATCAACTTAGTTTAAAGTTATACTTTTAAACAAATTTTTTAAATGAGAAATTTACTGATACTTCTATCTATAATTCTAACTTTATCTATTTCATCTTGTCGAAAAGATTTTAGTACAGTGCCAAGTTTTGGTCAATTAGAGTTCTCAAAAGACACCGTTTTTTTAGATACTATATTTTCAAACATTGGATCGGCAACTTATAACTTAAAAGTTTATAACAGAGGAAACCAAGATATTACAATTCCTACTATCGTTTTAGAGAAAGGATTGAGTTCTAACTACAGGTTAAATGTGGATGGAATACCTGGGAAAGATTTTCAAAATATTGATATTTTAGCTAAGGATAGTATTTTTGTTTTTGTTGAAACCACTGTAGATATTTCCTCGATTTCAGATCCATTATATACTGATAAGATTTTATTTGATAACGGAACTAATCAACAAGAAGTAGAGTTGGTGACGCTTGTTCAAGATGCAAACTTTATTTTTCCTGACAGAGACCCATTTACTATGACCGTAAATTCTCTGATATTAGATGGTGAAACCACTTCCATCAACGGGCGATTTTTAACCACTGAAGAACTTATTTTCACGAATACAAAACCTACAGTTATATATGGATATGCTGCTGTTCCAGAAAATAGTACATTAACGGTTACAGCTGGAGCAAAAGTTTATTTTCACAATAATTCTGGATTAATCATTGATCGAGGAGCAAGCTTAAAAGTAAATGGGAGTCTAAATGAAAAAGTAGTTTTTGAGGGTGACAGGTTAGAAAATACATTTAGTAATATTCCTGGCCAATGGGGAACCATTTGGCTAAGAGCTGGAAGTAAAGAAAACGAGATCAATAACGCTCAAATAAAAAATGGAATCATTGGGATTCTAGTTGATTCAATATCATTGAATACAACTCCTACGTTGATTATAAAGAATTCTGAGATCACAAATCATTCAAACTTTGGTTTGTATGGAAGAGAAACAAGTATTGTTGGGGAAAATTTAGTCATTGGTAATGCGGGAGAAGCATCTCTTGCGTGTACTATCGGTGGAAACTATAACTTTACTCATAGTACGTTTGCAAATTATTGGACTAATGGTATTAGATCATTACAAACTGTTTATATTAACAATTTTTACACCTATAATAATTCTAGTGGACAAGAAATTACCGAAACTAGAGACTTAGTTGCCGCTAATTTTACAAATTGTATTATTGATGGCAATAATAATATAGAATTTCTTCCAGATAGAGTTGAGGGAAGTATTTTTAATTTTAAAGTATCTAACACTTTGATAAAATTTTCTGATCTCAATAATTTATTTACTGGAATTCCTGAAATAAATTTTGATGATACTAATTTGTATGATAATATTATCCTAAATGGGGTATCACATTTTAAAAACCCAACTATGAATGATTTTATTATAGGGCAAGAAAGCCAAGCTATTAACTTTGGGAATTCTGATGGAGCCAATTTAATCCCTTTAGACATTTTAGGAGTCTCAAGATTATTGAGCCCTGATGCTGGAGCTTACCAACACATTGATTTTTAAAATAGATACTATATCTTTAAATTAAACATGAACCATTACCAATAAAATAGAAATGAAATGAAAAAAGTAATTATTACAGGTACTAGTAGAGGAATTGGTTTTGAATTAGCTCAACAATTTGCCAAGAATAATTTTCAAGTTCTGGCGCTTTCAAGAAATAGCGCTCCGCTTGAAAATTTAAAATTAAATAATATAACTACTTTATCGGTTGATGTTAGTAGCAACAAAGACTTAAAAAAAGTAGCTACTTACATTCACAAAAATTGGAATGAAGTTGATATTTTGATTCATAATGCTGGATTTCTAATTAATAAGCCTTTTGAGAATTTAACAAAAGATGATTTTTTAAAAGTATATAATGTAAATATTTTTGGTGTTGCTGAATTGACTCAAATATGCATCCCTTTTTTGAAAAAAGGGAGTCATGTTGTAACAATAAGTAGTATGGGTGGTATTCAAGGTAGTTTAAAGTTTCCTGGATTAGCTGCATACAGCTCAGCAAAAGGTGCTGTTATAACCTTATCAGAATTACTTGCAGAAGAATATAAAGAAAAAGAAATTGCATTTAATGTTCTGGCTCTTGGCGCAGTACAAACAGAAATGCTTGCAGAAGCATTTCCAGATTACCAGGCCTCTCTTCAAGCAAATGAAATGGCAAATTATATATATAATTTTGCAATTTCAGGAAATAAATTTTATAATGGTAAAGTGCTACAGGTATCTAATACAACACCTTAACTTTTTTTGAATTTCATTACTTTATAAACCTAGAAATTGGCTATTAGTTTAAAAAAATACATACCAGAAAAAGCTTCCAATACCTCAGAAGAACTTCTAGAACGTTATAAAATAAATTTAAAAATTGTAAACGAACGTCAAACAAAACATGGTGATTTTAGAAAACTCTCTAATGGAAAACTTCAAATCACTATTAACAACAACTTAAATCCTTATCAATTTTTACTTACTTTAATTCACGAGATTGCTCATCATGTAACTTTTATTGAAAACGGAAGAGTTAAACCTCACGGAAAAGAATGGAAACGAAATTTCCAGCATCTAATGTTACCTTTTTTACAACCCTCTATTTTTCCTAATTATATGCTAACTCCTCTGGCTAATTATTTAAAAAACCCGAAGGCAAGCACAGACAGTGACACAAAGTTATCTTTAGCTCTCAAAGAGAATATTGCTGAAGAAGGAAAGAATTTTATCTTTGAATTACCAATTAATAGTACCTTTATTTTTAAAGGTAAATTGTATGAGAAAGGGAACAAAAGAAAAACTCGATACGAATGCATTCATTTGAAAACAAATCGTGTTTATCTTTTCAATCAAAATGCAGAGGTTATTTTAATGAAAAAATAAAAATATGGAAGACCATCAATCAAATCAATCAGAGGTAAAACAAGAAAATATAAAAAAAGAATTTAAAAGTTTTGCTATTAGTTTAAAAGAGTTCTTTTTTGATCTTCTTGACATTAGAGAAGGAACAGATAAAAAAGTTACTATTCAGAAAATTAAAGATGGAATTCATGTTAAAAGTCACACAGCATGGATTCTTGTTTTCTCAATTATTATTGCCTCCATTGGTTTAAACATAAGTTCTCCAGCAGTTGTTATTGGCGCCATGCTAGTTTCTCCACTTATGGGCCCAATCCTAGGAATTGGTCTCTCAATTGGAATTAACGATATAGACACCATGAAAAGCTCTCTAATAAATCTTGGAGTGATGGTAGGCATCAGTGTTGTCACATCCTTCATATTCTTTAGTATTCCTATATTTCAAGAACTAACACCTGAGTTGTTGGCAAGAACAAAACCAGATGTAAGAGATGTGCTTATTGCAATTGCTGGTGGTTTAACTCTTATTGTAGCTCTCAGTAGATATAAAGAAATGACAAATACTATAGCAGGTATAGCTATTGCTACAGCTTTAATGCCTCCCCTATGTACAGCTGGTTATGGATTAGCTGTAGGTAATTTAACGTTTTTTGGAGGTGCCATGTTTTTGTTCATTATCAATTCTATATTCATAGCTTTAGCTACGTTCGTCATCATTAAATTTTTAAATTTTCCAGTAGTTAAATATATAAATTCTGCGAGTAGAAAAAGAATTGCAAGTTTAGCATCTACTATTGCATTAATAATATTTTCTTATAGTATATATACATTTGTACAGTTATATAAACAAAATACATTTGAACAGAATTCAACTAAATTCATTGATGATTTGGAACAAGCCACAGGAGCTGGAATCATCAATAAAAAAATAATCTATGCCGATAAAAGAATTGACTTAGTAAACATTGGAAAAAAATTAACAGAGGATGAACAAATTAAATGGAAATCAAAACTAGCAGAATATAAATTAAATAATACTACGCTGAAAATTACACAAGATGAAGAAACCTCAAAATTATCTGACAAAGTAAAGTCGATTGAAGATTTATATGTGAAAAATCAAAAGTTGATTGCCTCTAAAGAAGAGAGTATTCAGGAAAAAGATGATAAAATTAAAGAATTAATTAAAGCTTTAGAAAAACTAACTAAAGAAGAAATTCCTTTTACTCAAATTAGTCAAGAAGCAAAAATTAATTACGAAGGATTAAAAACTATTAGTTTCTCAAAAGTTATTTCAACAAATTTTGAAACAATAGACACAATCCCTGTAGCCACAATTAGTTGGTATGATAGTATTACAAATAAAGATGAGCTAGGAGTTAAAATGACTAAATGGTTACAAAAAAGATTAAATTTAGAGAACCTAATTCTAAAAGAAAATTTAAATAAGCAATAAAAAAACTCCAAACAAATGTTTGGAGTTTAATTTTTGTGACCGGGCTGGGGCTCGAACCCAGGACCCTCTCCTTAAAAGGGAGATGCTCTACCAACTGAGCTACCAGGTCATATTATTCCTTAGCGGCTGCAAATATAAAAGCAAATTATCAATTTTCAAACTAAATTTTTATTTAGTTTCATTTAAATAAGCAAGTCGAACTTTTTTAAATAATTCAGAGCTATAAACAAATTTTACAACAGCTTCATTATCAGTTTTAAAGATCTCTTTATTAGTTCCTTCCCAAGCCTTTACACCATCCTTTAAAAAGACAATTTTATCACCAATTTGCATTACAGAATTCATATCATGTGTATTAATAACTGTAGTTATTTGATATTCATCAGTAATTTCTTGGATTAAATTATCAATTAGTATAGCCGTATTGGGATCTAAACCAGAGTTTGGTTCATCACAAAATAAGTATTTTGGATTCATAACTATGGCTCTGGCAATAGCAACTCTCTTTTGCATTCCTCCAGAAAGTTCTGCAGGAAATTTAAAATTAGAATTTTCTAAGTTCACTCTTTTCAAGACAAAATTGACTCTTTCTATCATTTCTTCTTGAGATTGCTTTTTAAACATTTTCAAGGGAAACATTACGTTTTCCTGAACAGTTTGTGAATCAAATAATGCACTCCCTTGAAACACCATACCAATTTCTTGTCGCCATTGTCTTTTTTGTTCAATAGTAAACTGAGTATTGACTGCACCGTCAAAAGAGATAGTTCCGCTTTCAGGAACATGAAGACCTATCAATGATTTTAAAAAAACCGTTTTTCCAGATCCACTTTGTCCAATAATTAGACTAGTTTTTCCTGACTCAAAGGTAGCTGAAATTCCCTTCAATACTTGAGTACCATCAAAACCTTTATATAGCTTATCTACAATAATCATTTAAGTAAGCAATAATTGAGTTAAAAAATAATTTGTAATCACTATTAATATGATAGTCCATACCACCGCCTGAGTACTTGCTTTTCCAACTGCAATGGAACCGCCTTTAACATAATATCCGTGATAAGAGGGAACTGTTGCAATAAGAAATGCAAATATCAATGTCTTTATAAGAGCGTATTTAACTAAGAAAGGATTAAAATCTAGCTGTAAACCTTGCATATAATCAATCTCTGAAAACATTGAAGAGGTAAAACCTGCTACCCATCCACCAAAAATCCCAAGAAACATAGCTAATACAATCAAGAATGGATAAAAGAAAACAGTTGCTAAAACTTTTGGAAGCACTAAATGATTTATAGAATTAATCCCCATCACTTCAAGTGCATCTATTTGTTCAGTAACTCTCATACTTCCTATACTTGAAGTTATGTAGGAGCCAACTTTTCCTGCTAATATAATAGAACAAAATGTTGGTGCAAATTCTAAAATTACAGAACGTTTTGTTGCAAACCCTACTAAATATTTTGGTATAAGAGGGTTTTCTATGTTCAAAGCAGTTTGAAGAGCAATAACTCCTCCAATAAAAAAAGAAATAAATATTACAATTCCAATAGATTTTAATCCAAGTTCATCAAACTCTCTAAAGACAGTTTCTCTAAAAACCCTTCCTCTCTGGGGTCTCTTAAAAACCTGACCTAGCATCATGAAATATTTACCGATATGTTTGAGGTAAGTCATTAATAAATGTTCTTTATGCTAAAATATTAAAATATCATTAACCTTAGGTATAATAACTAGCATTAAAATAAAATAATTACAATAGTAACTACACATTATATTTTAGGCAGAAAAACTTCAGCCATCATGCAACGCGCACTTCCACCTCCA
>JABAZK010000114.1 GCA_018608485.1 Flavobacteriaceae bacterium
AAAAACTGTTATATACCCATCCTAAATCACCACTCCAGTCGGAACCAGCCCAACCATTTGAGATTTGAGCTGAAAATCCATCAGGATGTATTAAGTCTCCAAACCACAATGGAATCATTGTTGGTCTGTAAAATTGCTGTTGTAATGTTGTTACAAAAAACTTAGCACTAACATCAGAAGTAGAAAGAGCATCTGGTTGTTGGTTTATATCATTAAAATCATCTGTACATGACACTGATATTGCCAGTACAAGACTTACTATTATTAAAATTTTATTTTTCATTGTTAAGTATTTTTATGTTAAAAAGTTACATTTAAATTTAATCCTATACTTCTTAAAGTAGGCATAGCATTATGTGACAACCCTTGAACTCCTATAGAAGTTCCTAGCATAGATTCTGGGTCAATATCTTCAGCCTTATTCATAAGGAAAAATAGATTTCTACCAACAACTTGAACTGTTGCACTTTGTATTCCTAGTTTATTAGATTTCAGAGGAATACTGTATCCTAATGCTAATTCTCTTAATCTAATATTATCCTGGTCATAGATATAATTCTCAGAAATATTAGACATAGCCGTCCAGTACTGTTGACCTGTAATACTTTCAGTATTGGCACTACCTGTACCTGTATTTGTACCACTAACAGTAATCCCTGTATCACGGTATTGCAAACTTCTTTCAGAGACACCATTACGATCTAAATCAGCAGATGTTTGTGAGTATATTTTACCACCTATTCTTGCGTCTATTAGAAAGTTTAACGATAAGTTTTTGTACTTGATTGAATTTGACCATGCGCCTTTCCAATCTGGTTGAGCGTTTCCTAGAAATACATCTGGAGCTTCTGAAGCAATTGGTACTCCATCTGCATCTACTTCACCAGTCCAAACTCTTCCATATATATCTCCAATACCTCCGCCCTCAGTTGCAACAATTGCAACATTACCATCGGTTGAAGTATTGTATCGAAAACTTTCAATACCCTCTACTAATTCTTCTATTTTATTTTCATTTTTAGAGTAGAAAAAAGATGTATTCCATGAAAAGTCGTTGCTTTCTAATAAAGTAGCTCCAAGTGCAATCTCCAGGCCTTTATTGGTTACTTTACCAATGTTTTCTCTATTGAATAAATATCCTGTAGCAGCTGGAACTGGAACATCAAAAATTAAATCTTCAGTTGACATATTATAAACAGATACGTCTAATGTAAGTTTATTGCTGAACATGCCTAGTTCTAAACCAAACTCTGATGAAGTTACAGTTTCAGGTTTCAAACCTGAATTTAATTTAACTGTAGGTGATAACAAAGTGGTAAGCCCAAGGTATCCCTGTCCTGGGACACTAAAAGTTTGATTAAGCTGGTAAGGTTCTGTATCATTTCCTACTTGTGCAACACTTCCTCTAACCTTAATTAAATTAAATAGTTCTCTATCTGGATCAATAAATTTATTAAGAATAGCTGATAGACTTGCGGAGTTATACATGTAAGATCTATTTTCTTCACTCAAAGTAGAAGACCAGTCATTACGTGCAGAAACATCTAAATATAAAAAGTTGTCGTAAGCTACATTAAGAGAGCCATATAATGAATTCACCTTTTTGATAGCTAATGGAGACTCTTCTGGCGCATTCACAACATTTAAATTTGAAATGAAAAATGCAGTTGGTATTTTAAAATCTGTACCTCTCACTAACATTCCTTCGGAGGTTCTTTTAGAGAGATTACCCCCTACATTGGCTACTATATTAAGTTTATCTGTAAAATCATGTTTTGCAGTTACCAAGAATTCAGAGTTTAATTCATTAAATGTACTTTCTCCTATTTCCATAGATCCTCTGCTAATAAAGTGATGTCCTGGCTTGTATATTTTAATATCTCTTATATTAGTAACATCAGCACCAACTCTAACAAAAGCGCTTAGCCAATCTGTAAATTCGTAGTTTATCTTAGCGAAGCCTAAAAATCTACTTCTGCGAACAGATGTTTCATCATTATATACTTGCCAAAATGGATTCCCTGTATTTCCATCAGCATAACGAATTACATTAAAATCTTCTGGAGCTCCAGGATTCGCCATCTGGTAATCACGTAAATCGTCAACAGCAACATTTCTTGGCATATTATAAACATAAGCTAAAAGTCCTTGAGCTCCTGTTGTTGAGGCTCTATTGTTAACATTCTGAGTAAAATAAGTAGCTTTGGTATCAACAGTTAGTTTGTCTGATAAATTTGTAACTGCTCTTAAATTAAAGTTATGACTAGCTAAATCTGAATTCTCCACAATTGAATTAGAAGAGTTGTTCGTATATGAAAAACGAACTGAAGAGTTTTCTGAACCTTTATCAATTGATAAAGATGTTATTTTTCTTGTAGCTTGTCTAAAAAAGTCTTTAACATTATTAGATTGAGCACTATATGACTTATTAGTTCCATTATAATAGGCCTGTTGAGATCCGTCTAATGGAGCTCCCCAAGAAAGTTCACCCCAGTCACTTAAACGGTCTGTGTAGGCAGCTCCGAAAGAACCTTGACCATACTTGTTTTGATATTCAGGTAATAACATTGGATTATCAATATATAAATTTGATTTTATACTAACACCCAAATTATTTGAACGTGACCCTTTTTTTGTAGTTATAAGAATAACACCATTACCTGCCCTAGAACCATAAAGAGCAGCTGCACTTGGCCCTTTTAATACAGAAATAGATTCTACGTCATCAGGATTAATATCAGAAATACCACCACCTGAAATGCTTGGCTCATAACTTGGACTTCCTCCATTATCAGCACTACCAGAATTGATCTGTGAACCCCCAGAGTTAATTGGTAAAGATGCATTAATAGGCATTCCATCAACGACAATAAGCGCTTGTGAATTACCTCCCAAAGAATTATTTCCTCGTATTGTTATTCTGGAAGCAGAACCCAAAGATCCAGATTGTGAAATCTGAAGCCCAGCTACTTTACCTGCAAGAGAACTTGCAAGGTTATTATCTTTAATAGTATTGACATTTTCGCCAGATACTTGCGTTACTGCATAACCAAGAGATTTTTTCTCTCTTGAAATACCTAAAGCTGTAACAACTACCTCGTCTAAAGCTTCAGCACTTTGTTCTAAAGTAACATTGAGTATAGATTCTCCATTTAAAGTTATCTCTTTGGTTTTGTAACCAAGATAAGAAAATTGTAACGTGGCATTTTTGTTAGATATTTCAATGGTAAATTTACCATTGAAATCTGACGTAGTTCCATTTGAAGTACCTTTTTCTAAAACAGTAACACTTGGCAACTCCATTCCATCAGTTGAATCTGAAATAGTACCTGTAACTGTTGTTTGCGCAAAACTATTAAATGCACTAAAAACAAATATTACAAGCACCAAATTCATTATTTTTTGTATCATAATTAAAATTAATATGTTAATAATATCTAAATTGAATGAAAAAAATACAAACTCGTAAATAATTTCGACTAATAACTAATAAAGTAAGGAGTTTGTTAAAATTTTTAACATTCCCTATATATTAGGGAATAAAATTATCAATATAGCACTGATATCGATAAGCTATAAATTAACTTTCTCATATTAAATTAACATCCATTAAACTCTGATTTTGGATTGAGAATTTGTAAGAAAAAATAAATTATTTGACTCTAAAATTGATGTGGAAAATTTGTGGTAGTTCGTTTCAATCCCTCCCTAATTTTTTTAAAAATTATTTAATGTTATTGAAAAGAGCATTGAGTAATTCTTGATTTTGATCTAAACTATACTCCCAAAACATAGCTCCACCAAGTCTGTTTTTTTTAATATATGACACTTTTTGTTCAATTTCTTTTGGTGTTTCCCATGATATAAAAATACTGTCTGAGGCGCTCCATAAATATGAAGCTTTAGCTGAACTATCGTAGGATTTTATATAATCACCTGATGATATTTTCTGTAAAATATCCCAATAAGGAACAATAATACCTGTAGTCATAGAGGTTTGATAAAGGCCTTCATTTTCTGTTTTAACTTTCCCCCAATATCTACCATAAAATGGGATCCCCATAATTAACTTATTTGAGGGAACTCCAGCGTTAATATGTCGAGTAATTGCTTCATGTCCGCTATTTCCTTTAAATCTTTCTTTTTTTGATGGATATAAGTTAGCATGATGACCAGTTTGATAATACCAACCGTGGTAAAAATCATAACACATCACATTAATAAAATCTAAATATTTATGAGCATTTTTAAGATCTGTATTATCAATATAGGCTTGATCGGCTCCCGTAGCTATTGTTAGTAAATAATGTTTCTTATCTAATGCTCCCTGTTTCTCTAATTCATTTCTAACTTCCTCTAAAAGAAGGTTGAAATTTTCTTTATCTGAGGGTCTAAAATCATTATCTTCTCCTCTTTGTCCAGGAAATTCCCAATCTAAATCTACCCCGTCAAAGCCATGTTTTTTCATAAGTTTAACACTGCTTATTGCAAATTTCATTCTGCTTTCTTTGTATGCAGAAGTATGTGAAAAATTATTTGACCATACCCAGCCACCAATTGAATAAAGTATCTTTAATGTTGGATTAATTTTCTTGAGAGCTATTAATTTTGAAATTTTTATTGAGTCTGTTGTTAACTCAAACTTTGGTTCTCCATCTACAATATTTGCAAATGCATAATTAATATGTGTTAATTTATTGGCATCAACTAATGAGGGGTCAAAATCCTCATAACCTGCAACGTAACCAATAACTTTTAGATCTGAATTATTTATATTTTTTATTTCACTTTCTTTAGAGCAACCAAAAAAAAGTATGATATTACAAACTATGAAGGTGAATTTTACAGCTGTTTTTATATTATAAATCATTATATTTTTTGATTATAGACTATTTTCTTTTGTGAAATTAATTACTTCGCTCAAGTGACCAAATGCCATTGCTACAACAGTATCAGCAGCACCATAATAAATTGCTAATTTATCCTGTTCAATATCATGAAGGGCGGCACAAGGAAACACTACGTTTGGGACATCACCCACCATTTCATAATGTTCTGCAGGACCTAACAAATAGGGCTGAGTTCTATACTTAACAACATCTGGCTTATTTTCATCTAAAATAGCAGTCCCCATAGCATATCTAAATCCATTACAAGTATTAATAACTCCATGATAAATCATAAGCCAACCATCATTGGTTAAAATAGGAATTGGTCCTGCCCCAATTTTTGTACATTGCCATGCACTATCCTCAAAAGGGGTTGCTTTCATAACACATCTGTGTTCACCCCAATACTTCATATCTGGACTGTAACTGATATAAATATCTCCAAAAGGAGTATGTCCATTATCACTAGGACGACTTAACATGGCATATTTCCCATTTATTTTTTTTGGAAATAAAACTCCATTTCTATTAAAAGGAAGAAAAGCATTTTCACATTGGAAAAATTCTTTAAAATCAAATGTATATCCTATTCCTATTGTAGGTCCGTTATAACCATTGCACCAAGTAATCCAGTACCTGTCTTCAATAAATACAACCCTTGGGTCATATTTGTAGTCAGAATCTATCATTTTAGTGTTTCCTGCTTTCATTTTTATGGGATGATGATTAATTTCCCAATTAATGCCATCTTCACTAAATCCAGCAAAAATATTCATTTGAACCGCTTTATTATCACATCTAAAGACACCAGCAAATCCATTTTTAAATGACACTACAGCACTATTAAAGATACTGTTTGATGAAGGGATATCATATCTATCAATTATAGGATTGGAAGAATAACGCCATAAAACATCATTGCATAATTTAGGTTTGTTTTGCCATGGAATTTTTGAGCTTTGCTTTAGAGTTTTCATTATTTAATTAATGATTTTTTTAATTTTATCATACCAAGTAAATTTAAGAATTATTGAAGTGATGACAAAAACTAATAACGATATAGTGGCCTTAGGATAATCTCTTATAACAAAATAAATTGGCATTACAATCATACTAGATTGCCAAATAATTCCAATGACACAATTTAACATATCTTTCCAAAAATCTGTATTTTTTTGAAAATTTGAATCTTCTTTCAAAAGTTCGTTGTAAACAGGTTTCCACCAACCCCAGGGTCTTACCGATTTATAAAATGATTTTAACGTATTCATTTCAGTTGGCTTAGTTAAGTATGTCCCTAAAAAAGACCCTGTAAGAGATACCATAAAGATAATTGGAAACAGATAAATAGCATGAACGTGAAGTAATTCATATAATAAAGAACCCTCGTCAAAACTTTCTTTATTTTGCTCCAAGATAAATTGAAGAGTTGCCACCAATAAACCAGACAACATTCCCCAAAAATAACCCCAACCATTAAAGCGCCACCAAATCCACTTTAAAAAATTAGCTGCTACGTAACCCCCAAAAAGAGCAGACGTAATCCACAAGGTTAGTGAATTAATAGAATTTGCAAAAAAGCCCATAAATACGCCCAAGATTACTACTAAAAAAGATGCGATATAACTAACTTTTATATAATGTTTGTTGGTTGCGTTTGGTTTAAAATATTTTTTATAGATATCATTCACTAAATAAGCAGGGCCTGCATTAACAAAAGCAGAGAAAGTTGACATAAATGCTGCCAAAAGTCCTGCTAATAACAACCCTTTAATTCCAACTGGAATATGAAAATTAATTACTTTTGGTAGCAACACCTCCAAATCTGAGCCGCTTAGAGATGAATTATTAATCATTTCTGGGCTTAAGGCTACTAAAGCAATAACTACTATTCCACCAATCAAAAGATACCTTGGGATAAATAAAATTAAATTAGTAAAACCACTCATGTATGCCGCCTCTTTTACGTTTTTAGTGGCTAATATTCGCTGCATATCAAAACTAGGAGTTGGGCCAGCTATACTAGCAAAAAATCCTTTGAATAGAGTCATTCCAACTAGTGCTCCAAACATTTTAAATCCTTCGGAATCAATCAAGTCATTAAAAGCTTGAAATTTTTCACTCCAATGGGTTTTTAACTCCCAGTCAAAAAAAACATTTCGCCATTCTGCTGTAATGACATTATTTATTTCCACATCAGTTACAGCAAAAAAGCCATATCCTGCTACTAAAAGCCCCGCTATCACCATTATGCCATACTGAAGAACCTCTGTCGCTACAACGGAAAACATACCCCCTTTAACAGTATAAAGTGTGGTTAAAAATATAATGATTAGTGCGAAAGATTGTTCTGAATTAAAAATTACTAATTCATTTATTTCCAAGGTAAGATCCCAAGGTAAAATGATTGACATAAACTTCCCTACACCTTCAAAAAAATATGCAATAAATCCTATTGCTGCAATAATTGCAAAAACAGCAACAATCATATGAGAAGCTCTACCAGCTTTAGAATCTCCAAATCTAGTTAAAATCCACTCTGAACCAGTCATTATGTTTGATCTCCTTATCCAAACAGCTAAAAACATCATGACAAATATTTGATTCCAAATCGGCCAAAGCCACATAAACATGAAACTCTTTAAGCCATATAAAAAAAGAATTCCAACCATCCATGCTGTTCCGGAGACATCAAACATTCCTGAGCCATTACTTAGGCCTAGGTAATACCATTTAATAGATTTCTCACCTAAAAAGTAAGAATTTAAACCTTTAGTTGCTTTTTTTGACACCCAAATGCCTAATCCAATGGTAAGCACTATATATATTATTATTATTGATAAATCTATAATATTCATTATTTAGTTGTAGTTTTTGCCCGCCAATTATAATTTGGCTTTAGCTGCCGTAAAAAAAATTCCTACTATTTAATATTTCTTTATTAAAGAAAGATTTTTTTTAAGGGAAAGACATCATATAGATTTGCTAATTGTATGAAATATTTTGACTTGAAGTATTTTCAACCTCATCTGTAAATGAGTTGTTGTTTAGGGAGGAAAATAATAGCTTGTTCAAATTTTAAGCCCTCTATTTTTCAACTTTATTGTTATAATACTATAAGATCAAACAAAACACGATGATATATTTTATATCTATATTAGCTTTTTTAATAATCAATATCTTTTCCTATTTACTGAAGTAAAAATCAAAAAAAATAACTGTTTGGCGAATAAAATTAGACGGACAACAACTGAGTTCGGTTAAACGTTAAAAAAAAACTTAAATATGCAAGCAAAAAAAATATTTACACTTAGTCGTAGGCATCATGTTTTCTTTTGGCTTTTTTATTTTTTATTAAATACCTTGAGATGGGGGAACTATTTTAACGATTATTTGTATTCGCTAAAAACTAATATCATTGGTTTCCCTGTTCACATGGTTCTAGTTTATCTCAATATTTTTATTTTAATGCCAAAGCTTGTATTTAAGAAAAAATATTTCTCTTTTATTATAGCTTTACTTGGATCTCTCCTGTTAATGGTTTTTATAAAATTCAATTTAACCTATTACCTAGTGAGCGAAAATATCTGGCCCGAAGGCCCAGCAGTTATTAATGATTTTACATTTAGCTATGCGATTGATATGATGATAGGTGAATTGTATGTGATAACATTTGTAACTGCAATAAAAATAACTATGGATTGGCTGGAGGAACAAAAAAGAACAGCAGAACTAGAAAAAATGCAATCTGAAACTGAACTTAAATTTTTGAGGACTCAAATATCACCACACTTTTTTTTTAATACTCTCAATAACATCTACTCTTTAGCAATCGAAAAATCTGAAAAAACACCCAAAATAATACTCAAACTTTCAGAGTTAATGCGATATCTCTTATACGAAACAAGAACAAAAAGGCAGCGCCTAGAACAAGAAATAATTTGTATTCAAAACTACTTGGAATTAGAATCTATTAGATACGGTAAATTATTGGAAATAGACATGAAGATTAGCGGCGATATTATGAATAAGAAAATAGCCCCTATACTATTATTATCTTTTGTTGAAAATGCCTTTAAACACGGCGCGAATAAAAACATAGGAAATATAAAAATTGACTTAGATTTTAAAATAATAGATAATTTTCTTTATTTTACTATATCAAATCCAGTCCCTAAATTAGGAAAGCAAAAGCAAATTGTAGAGCATCCAGGTGGAATTGGTTTAAATAATGTTAAGAAAAGACTTGCCCTAGGTTATAGTAAAGATGAATATGACTTAAATATTGAAAACAACAACAAGGTGTTTACAGTTAATCTTAAAATAAAAGTATAATGATAATCAACTGTTTGATAATCGACGATGAGCCTTTGGCCATTAATGTTATAAAAAATCACATCAAAGAAATTGATAACATAAAGGTTATTGATACTTTTAATAGTGCAATTGATGCGTTAAATTTCATGAAATCTAATACAGTTGATTTACTATTTTTAGATATAAATATGCCGCTATTAGATGGGTTGGATTTTATTAAAAGTTTAGATAAAAAACCAATGATAGTTATTACTACAGCCTACAGTGAATACGCAATAAAAACTTATGAATTAGAAGTCCTAGATTACTTGATGAAACCCATATCATTCCCAAGGTTTTTAAAAGCTGTTAATCGAGCATTTAAAGAACTTAACTCTAATTTGACATCAAATCTAAAGGTTGCTAAAAGAGCACATATTTTTATCAAAGTTGATAAAAAGAAAATGCAAAAAATATATTTAGATGAAATTTTAATTATTGAATCTTTAAGAGATTATTTAAAAATAACAACGATCTCAAATAAATATATTATCCATAGCACTTTGAGTAGTTTTACCGAAAAGTTACCCTCTAATAATTTTATAAGAATACATAGGTCTTTCACAATTGCCATAGATAAAATTGAGGCAGTTCAGGGAAATAGTGTTGAAATTGACGGTATTAAATATGTGATTGGAAGATCTTATATTGAACATGTCAAGAACAGGATATTGCAGTAACTTTTTTAATAATTATTAATATTTCATTAGGATGTTATAGTTATGCAGGATTTTATCGAAAATTAATTGTCCACTCCTAATTAATCTACATTCTAAAGTTACTTTGGTAATTATTTTGCCATTTTTAACAACATGTCTTATAATAATTTCTCCTTCAGGCAAAAAAATTTTTAATCCCTCCAACTGATCTTGAGGGTACAAATCAAATTCCCCGCTAATCCAATTTAAAAACTTATCATATATTGCTTCAGAATCAAAAAGTAATTTCTCTTTAATTTGATTATTTGAAAAAGAAATAATTTGTTTGTTTTTATTCATCATTTCATATTTAATGAGATGTTCTTTTTAAAAATGGTATCGTTTAAAAGCTTCAATTGCTGCATAATCTGCCAAACCAAAATCATTATATTTTTTTGCAGTTAATCGATTTCGATCTTCAACTCTCACCCAAAACTCTCTGGAATCATCTCCTTGAAACATTACACCGTCTTTTTGAGACTGATGATAAAAAATAGCATGTCTTTTCCTTAATATTTGGTCTGGACTAAGAGGAACAGCCATCTCAATCTCATGAGACTCCCACTCATGCCAAGCCCCTCGATATAACCAAACCCAACAATTATCCATGTACTGTTCGTTTTTCAAGTCCTCCAAAGCTTTAAAAAGAGCATCCAAACAAACTTTATGAGTTCCGTGAGGATCTGCTAAGTCTCCTGCAGCATATATTTGATGTGGTTTTATCCTATCGATTAGACTTGTCATAATAGCAATGTCTTCATCTTTTAAATTCCCTTTTTTAATAGTTCCAGTCTCATAAAAAGGAAGATTTAAAAAATATACATTTTCATCTGAAAGGCCTAAGTATCTAGTAGCGGCAAGAGATTCTCTTTTTCTAATGATCCCTTTTAAATGCCTAACCTCTAAAGAATCTATACTCTCATTTCTTTTTTTGTTTTTTATAAATTCAATAATCTCATTAATCTTTATGGAGTCTGTGTTGATTTCCTTTGAAACCTCTGCGAATTTTAGTGCCTCTTCATCGGAAACAGCAATATTTCCGGAAGTTTGATAAGCTACATACACATCATGACCTTGCTTTAATAACCTGTCAAAAGTGCCTCCCATTGAAATTACATCGTCATCTGGGTGAGGGCTAAGAATGAGTACTCTTTTTTTGGAAGGGTCAGCTCTTTCCGGTCTTTTAGCATCATCTGCAAAAGGTTTCCCTCCGGGCCACCCTGTAATAGTGTTTTGAAGTTTATTAAACATCTTAATATTTAAATCGTAGGCAGATCCTTCTTGCATTAAAAGACCAGACATTCCATTAGTATTATAGTCTTTGTCTGTTAATTTTAGAATAGGTTTCTTTAATAAATTACTTAACCAAACAACCGCTTTAAGCTTTAAACTTAAATCCCAAACACATGAAGTTACTAACCAGGGAGTTTTAATCCGTGTTAAATTTGCAGCAGCTTCTTCATCTAAAATAAAAGTAGTATTACCGTGCTCTTGTAAATAAGTAGCAGGAACATCAGCACTTATTTCTCCTTCTATTGTTTTTTTAATTACCTTACTCTTGTTTACTCCCCAAGCTAATAACACAATTCTTTTAGCATTTTTAACTGTTCCAATTCCCATTGTAATAGCTTTTCTTGGAACATTCTCTATTCCAAAAAAAGAGGGAGCTGCATCAACTCTTGTAATATGATCTAAGGTGATTATTCTAGTTTCAGATTTTAAATGTGATCCGGGTTCATTAAAACCAATATGACCTGTTCTACCTATACCTAATAATTGAAAATCTAACCCCCCAACCTTTTTAATTTTCATTTCATAATCTATACAGTACTGACGAAGTTTATCCGATGCTATATTACCATCAGGAATATTAATATTATCAGGCAAAATATCTACATGATTAAAAAGGTGTTCGTGCATAAAGTAAAAATAACTTTGAATATTATTTTTATCCATGCCATAGTACTCGTCTAAATTAAAAGTAATTACATTATAAAAACTTAGACCTTCCTCTTTATGCATTCTAACTAGTTCCTCATAAACTTTTATTGGTGAAGATCCAGTTGCCAGCCCTAAAACACAAAAAGTTTCCTGTTGCTGTTTTTCCCTGATAAGCAGCGCTATTTCTTCAGCCACTAAAATGGAAGCTACTTGAGCTGAATTATAGGTAATGTTATGAATTTTTTCGTATCTGGTATCCTCAAATTTACCGATAGATTGATGATTTGTGTTTTTTTGATCAGACATGTTAGAAAGTAAAATATTTTTACAGATTAAATCTAATATCTTTGACCTTTTTTTATTCAAGTTTTTCGACCAAAAACATAAATTAGGATACATAAAACAAACTATAATATAAGAAAATTATAATTAGTGAGTCTAGACGACTAACCTAAGATGATAAATGTTTTTCTATTTAAATAAGAGAAAAAAATAATCATACAATTTTAATATAATTTGAAAAAAAATTAATTTGTAACTTGTCAAATATTCTTTTCAAGAAAATGGAAACTTACGCAAGTGTTTTACTGATAGCTTTACCAAGTTTTATGGTATTGATTTTAATTGAAATTATTTACGGAATTTGGAAAAAAGACCTCACCTATAATTTAATGGATACCATTTCTAGTTTAAGCTCTGGAACAACTAATATGATCAAAGATCTCTTAGGAATTGGTTTTATAATTATTACCTATCCTTACATATTAGAAAACATTGCCTTGATAAAATTAGAGGAAAGTATTGGCTTATATGTT
Organism: Flavobacteriaceae bacterium; assembly: GCA_018608485.1. Taxonomy (GTDB): domain Bacteria; phylum Bacteroidota; class Bacteroidia; order Flavobacteriales; family Flavobacteriaceae; genus Polaribacter. The sequence goes on from JABAZK010000114.1 coordinate 12,700, forward strand.
ATTGCTTTAATCTGTATGGATTTTGCAAGTTATTGGAATCATAGATTGAACCATTCCATCAATGTTTTTTGGAACAGACACGTTGTGCATCACAGTAGTGAAGAATTCAATTTAGCGTGTGGGCTTCGCCAAAGTATCTCAAAAAATCTTATTGGTTTTGGAGCATTGTTTTTAATTCCAGCAGCGCTCTTTGGAGTACCACAAAAGATTATAATTATTTTGGCTCCTTTACATTTATTTGGCCAATTTTGGTATCATACGCGTCATATAGGTAAGCTAGGTTTACTAGAGTATATACTTGTAACTCCGTCTCAACATAGAGTTCACCATGCCATAAATCCTGAGTATGTAGATAAAAACCTTTCTGCTATTTTCTGTATTTGGGATCGAATGTTTGGTACATTTCAAGAAGAATTGGATGATAAGCCTTGTGTTTATGGAACCTTGAAACCTGTTCAGACATGGAATCCAATTATTATAAATTTTCAACACAACTGGGGTTTAGCAAAAGATGCATGGCGAGCTAAAAACTGGTTAGATAAATTTAAATTATGGTTTATGCCAACAGGTTGGAGGCCAAAAGATGTAGCCGAACGTTTTCCAATATCCATAGTAGAAAATGTCTATTCACAAAAAAAATATGCTCCAAAATACTCAACACTTCATAAGTTTTATGCTATTTTTCAATTTGTTTGTATCAATATCTTTATTTATGTTTTACTCACCAATTTTGTAGCTCTTAGCATAAATATACAACTGAGTTTTGGACTTCTTATTTCTACAACAATTTTTGGCTTTACCTCATTATTGGATGGTCATAAATGGGCTTTTTTCTTTGAAATTTCTAGAGTTGTTCTTGGCTTGTTGTTTTTACTATATCCTACTGAAATTTTTATGCTAAAAATTAATTTTTCTTTTACCCTATTTTTAAGCATCTATTTCTCAATATCACTTTTAACAACATGTTGGATGTATCAGTCACCTCCGGAACGTTCATTAAAAGCAGTGTAATTGAGTTTCAAGCTACCCTATGATGAAAAAAAAATTGTTTTTTTTAAAAATTATAGTTGCTTTTATTCTATTGATTTTAATCGCTTCAATATGCTCTTTTTGGTATATCAATAAAACATTTATAAGTTTTGAAGACGGATACGAAAACCGAACTGATATTCATGAACTAACAATTGATGGCTACACCTTCCTAGACAGAAATAGCAATAGTAAATTAGATATTTATGAGGATGACCGTGAAGCAATAACTGATCGTGTTCTTGATGTACTTTCTCAAATGACTCTTCAAGAAAAAATTCACCTACTCAAAGGAGCAGGTATGGCCTCAACCATAGGTATGACAAAGCCTGGGGGTATTCCTGGTGCTGTTGGCGCAATTGTTCCTACACCAAGATTAGGAATTCCAACTGTTCATCTGTCTGATGGCCCAGCAGGATTAAGAATAGAACCAATTAGAGAGAATGATGATAAGACATATTACTGTACGGCATTCCCTATTGCTACATTATTGGCTTCCTCTTGGAATGAAACTTTAGTTTACGAGGTGGGGAATGCAATGGGAAAAGAGGCTAAAGCATACGGGATCGACGTTATTTTAGGCCCTGCGGCAAATATTCATAGACACCCTTTATGTGGAAGAAATTTTGAATATTTTTCCGAAGACCCCTTACTTTCTGGTT
>JABAZK010000050.1:0-4529 GCA_018608485.1 Flavobacteriaceae bacterium
AGACAAAAGTTAAATTTTTAATAAAATATCTATTATTATTATTTTTTGTCACAAAATATTTTTTTTTAATATCTCTTGTGTAAAATTTATTTTTAGCTAATAACTATAATTTCATCGTAAAAATTTAATGTTATAGTCATAAATATGGGTGCGGTATGCGGTGCGGTTGTATGGATAGTATATTAAAGGGAATAAATAGCATAAATCAATTAAACCCCTATGAATACTGAGATATAATTAAATATACCTAGTATCTATAAGGGTTTGAAAATAATAAAATATAGCTTTTATATGATTACGGCTCAAGAGGTTACAGGTTTGAATCCTGTCATGGTCACGAATAAATAGTACAATTAAAAAAACGCCAAGCTTGCTTGAGCGTTTTTTTGTTTGTGCTATTTTCAAAGCGGAGCTTTATCAGGATCAACGGAGCTACTCCTCAATATAATAAAAATATTTTTTACATATCGCCAAACTTGCATTTTGGTTTTTTTATTTAAATATTATTGAAAATTATTTTTTAACCTAAATATCTTCTTAGGGCTATTCTATGTTCTGGATTACTCTTGTCATAATTAGTAACAAGAAGCTCTAAAATTTCAGGTTGCTTATTACCAATATCTGATTTTTTTGAGTATTTAGATACATATAAATTAAAAATAGCTTGCTCTTTTTCAAAAATTAAGAAGTGTTCAGAATTTAATTCTGTAAAAGATATTTCATTTCCGTTAAAAGCGTTTGATTGATCTTTTATGAAGTGTGAAAAATCAAAGTACCTAAATATATTTTCCATTTTATACTAATTCTGCTGAAAGCCCTAGGCTTAATAATTTAGAACAACGAGGTTCTAACTCTTTAAGCGCACCTGTTTTTACAGTACATTTTCCTTTGAAATGAACCAACCAAGTACATTGTTCTGCTTGCTCCTCTGTGTGTTCGCAAACACTAATTAAAGAATTTATTACAAAATCAAATGTATTTACCTCATCGTTATGTAATACAATATGATGTTGATTTACTTCTTTTTCTAGAACAACTACTTCTTCTTTAATTTTTTCTTTAGTACTCATATCTCAAATTTACAAAAAAACCACTCTATTTCGTGTATTTTAATGCTACCCAACTATTTCTTTGAATCATTTTATCAAAAACCAATCCATGCTTAACAACTTCATTTTCTATGATAGTGATGTCATCTTTATAAAATCCGCTGAGTAATAAAATCCCATTTTTACTCAAACAATCTGTATACGTTTTCATATCAGATAGTAAAATATTCCTATTGATATTAGCGATAACGACATCATATTTTTTTCCTATCAATAGAGAAGAATCGCCTTCTAAGACAGTGATGTATCTGCAACCATTTCTTTGAACGTTCTCCAAGGAGTTTTGATAACACCAACTATCAATATCTATTGCGTCTGTAGGTTGAGCTCCTTTCATTTCAGCAAAAATGGCTAAAATTCCAGTTCCACATCCCATATCTAACACTTTTTTATTTTCTAAATCTAGTGCTAGTAAATGTTGAATCATCATATGGGTTGTCTCATGATGACCAGTTCCAAAACTCATTTTAGGCTCTATCACTATATCAAACTTCAAAGAAGGATTTTCATGAAATGGAGCACGAATACTTACTTGCCCGTCTACTTGAATTGGATTAAAATTTTTCTCCCATTCTTTATTCCAATTCGTTTGAATAACTTCATGATGAGCATATTTAATTTTAAATTTAGGTGAACCTAAAATATACAAATCATCTAAAATTTGAGAGTTCCATTCCTGTTTTTGAATATAAGCAGTTACTCCAGTATCGTTTTCAACAAAACTTTCAAAACCCACATAACCAAGTTCAGCTATTAATATTTCAGTAGCTGGATTTTTTGGGGTAACAGAGAAATCATATGCTATATAAATGGAATCCATTAAAATAAAAAATATTAAAAAGCAGTGATAATTCCAGTAAAGTCTGATGCCTTTAAAGAAGCGCCTCCAATTAATCCGCCGTCTACATCTTCTTTAGAGAAAATTTCTTTGGCATTCGTTGGTTTTACACTTCCTCCGTATAAAATAGAAACATTTTCAGCAACTGTTGAACCATAGGTACTTACCAGTAAACTTCTAATATATGCATGCATTTCTTGAGCTTGTTCTGGGCTTGCAGTCTCACCAGTTCCAATAGCCCAAACAGGCTCATATGCTAATACAATATGCTTCCAGGAAGATGCACTCAAAGAAAGTACCACATTTTTTAATTGACTCTCTACAACTTTAAAATGATTCTCTGATTTACGATCTTGTAAAGATTCACCAAAACAAAAAATTATTTCCAAATTATTTTCAAGAGCAGATGCTACTTTCTCGGTTAAGATTTGATCATCTTCACCAAAGTAGGTTCTTCTTTCTGAATGCCCTAAAATTACAGATTTCACTCCCACATCATTTAGCATAGCTGCAGAAATCTCTCCAGTAAAAGCTCCATTTTTAGCTTGGTGCATATTCTGAGCTGCAACTTCAATTACAGAATCTTGAGTTAAAGCTACAGCAGATGTTAAATTGATAGAAGTGGGTGAAATTAGAACTCTACAATTAACTGAAACCTCCTCTAAGGCTTTATTTAAATCGTTTATTAATGCGGTTGTTTGTGTTGCATCATTATTCATTTTCCAATTTCCTGCAACAATATTATTTCTCATATTTTTATAATTTTAAAAGCGGCTAAATTACTTAATTTTAAGGGCTTTAAGAATGTTTTTGTCTGTAATTTTTGTTGCCTTAAATAATGTAATTTCTCCAAATTCATCAACCACCATATATCTAGGAATCCACCACAGGCGTAAAAACTTTCCAAAGGCTCCTTTTTTTCCTTCAGCCATATAATAATGATCTCCTTTTATCTTCAATCGATATATGGCTTTCATCCAACGCTCTTTGCTTTTATCAAGAGAAAGAAAAACAAAATGAACTGTAGGATTTTCTTGTTGTAATTTTTTTAGTTCTGGCAAAGTAACTACACAATCTCTACACCAAGAAGCCCATATATCAATAAGTATTTTTTTTCCTTGGTGTTTTAATAAAATATTTTGAAAGGTTACATCTTTTTGTGCACTACTAAAAAATTTTTCATTTAAAGCTTCTTTTGAAAAGCGATTGGGACTTTGACAACCAATGATGAGAAATAGGAATACTATACGAAGTTGTTTCATTCTATTTATTTAAGTCTAATTCTAGGATCTAACCAACTGTAAATAATATCTACAAGTATGTTAATTATGATAAACAAGGAGGCTATTACCAGAACACTGCCCATTATTACAGGTAAGTCCAATGTATTTAATGCATTTACAATTTCTTTTCCAAGACCATTCCAATTGAAGATATATTCAACAAAAACAGCACCAGCTAACATCGAAGCAAACCAACCAGAAATAGCAGTAATAACTGGGTTTAAAGAATTTTTTAGTGCATGATTTTTTATTACCTGATAGTTTGTTAACCCTTTGGCCTTTGCAGTTCTAATATAATCTAGGTTTAAAACTTCTAACAATGAATTTCTCATGAGCTGAATAACAACAGCTAATGGTCTAATCCCTAAAACTATAGCAGGTAAAACTAAATTTCTCCATTGAATGTAAATATGCTCACCAAAATCATCAACAACATACAAACTACCTGTCATTTCTAACCCTGTATATTCTTTTAATACAAAACCAAACAACCATGCGAATAAAATAGCAGAAAAAAATGAAGGAATACTCATTCCAAAAGTACTAACTATTGCAATAATTCTATCAAAAAAAGTATCCTTATAGATTGCAGAAAAAATACCAAAAATAATTCCAAGAAAGATAGCAATTGAAATAGAAAAAAGGGCTAAAATTGCCGTATTTGGTATAGTTTCTAAAATAACTTCTGATACTTTTTTCCCATTTTTCTGAAAAGATTCTCTCAAATAAGGGTATTTGAGAACTAAAGATATTTCTCCTACTGAAAAGAGTTTTTTATACGAATATGTACCCTTTTTCAAAAAAGTAAAATCATCTTCACTATTTGAATGAATAGATAATGGTGAAACATCATTCAAATAATAAAAATATTGTGTAGTTAACGGTTTGTCAAAACCGTATTTTTTTTGAATACGTTCTAATTGTTCAGAATCTTCACGTTGATCTAGCATCATTCTAGCGGGATCCCCAGGCAATACATTAAAAAGTAAAAAAACAACCGTAACGACACCCAAGAGTGTTAAGATGCCATAAAAAAACTTGTTCCCAATAAATTGTATCATGAAGAATGACTCTTAAACAAAGATAATAGAAAGTCTTAAAAATATGTACCTTTGTATAACTTTTAAATAGACAGATGACTACTAACGAAATTGTAACTCAAATTCAAAAAAAGAAATCATTTTTATGTATTGGTTTAGATGTAGATCTACATAAAATTCCTTCATTTCTTCTTGAAAGAGAAGATCCGATTTTTGAATTTAACAAAGCAATTATTGATGCCACTCATCATTTATGTGT
>JABAZK010000050.1:4629-14284 GCA_018608485.1 Flavobacteriaceae bacterium
TATTAGCGCTTACCTCTAACACTGGCGCTTTTGATTTTCAAACAAAAGAAATTAATGGAATAGAAGTATACAAACAAGTATTAGAAACCTCTAAAAGCTGGAAAAACTCAGAAAACTTAATGTATGTTGTGGGTGCTACCAAAGCATCTTATTTAGCAGATATCAGAAAAATTATTCCTGATTCGTTTTTATTGGTTCCTGGTGTAGGAGCTCAAGGAGGAGATTTACAAGAAGTGTGTAAATACGGAATGAATCATCAAGTTGGATTATTAATCAATTCTTCTCGCGGAATACTGTATGCCTCAAAAGATGCAGATTTTGCAAAGGCAGCGTCAAAAAAAGCAACTGAAATACAAATTCAGATGTCTAAATTAGTAGAAGCTATATATTCTTAAAAAAATACTACTTTTTTTAATTTTTAATGATTTCTTTTACAAAAGCTCCTTTATCAGTTTGAAATTTTAATAGATATATTCCTTTTTTAAAAGAAGTTAAATCAATTGAGGTATTTACTTCATCTATAGTGAAATTAGAAAGACTTTGACCTAAAGTTGAATACATATTTACATTAGATCCAATTAAATGCGAAGGTGTTTTTAAAATTAGTTTATCCTTGGTTGGGTTTGGATAAATGATGAGTTCATTTAAAGTTGAGTTGGATGTTGACAAAGAACTTTCTTCATAAACTCTTACATAATCTATCTCCATGGTAGCGTTGTTAAAATTACTTGGAATAGTTCCGCCTAAATTTCCTCCCATGGCTATATTAAGTAATAAATAATGATGGTTATCATAGGGTATTTCTTGGGTGTTTTCTCTTTCAAAAAAAACAACATCATCTAATAAAATTTTAATCACATTTTCTGTCCAAATAAGTGAATAGATGTGAAACTCTCCGCTAGAATCTTGTATATAGGTTGTACTGCCCTCGTTTTGATACGAATTTGTATTTGCATTAAAATAATGAAGATGACCAATAAGATTGGTTTTATCCCAGCCATTTTGTTCCATGATATCTATTTCTCCACATACTGGCCAGCCAACGCTACCGTAGGTAGAGCCAAAATAATTTCCAACTTCATTAATATTGGCTCCTAGTGTCCAAATAGCAGGCCATGTTCCAGCCTCAGCAGATAATTTGGCCCTAACATCTACTCTACCATACTTGAATGCAAATTTTGAATTTAATCTCGCAGATGTAAATGGTTTAGTGACATTGTTGAATGTGTAATTTTCTCTAATAGCTTTAATCTTTAAAGAACCATTACTAACAAAAGAATTTGATATTTGATTGGTGTAGTGTTGTAGTTCTCCATTAGCCCAATCTGTACCATTTATAATTGGAATAATTTGGTGGTGCCATTTGTTTGAATCTACAGTTCCGGAGTAATTAAATTCGTCTGACCAAACTAAAGTAGTAAAAACAGGGTCATTTTCACCTTCTAATTCTTCAAAGATAAAATCATCTACATAAGCAGTTACATGATCAAAATTATCCTCTCCATTTACTTGAATTAACACTCTATTAAAATCTGTTCTAGCAATAGGGTTCGCAGAGAAAGGATCAAGGTTAATAAAAGCATCACTTTCAAAATTAAATGAGATTTCTTGCCATTCATTTAACGTAATAGATTTTATGATTTCACTTTGTGTAGACCATGGTTGAGGCAGATTACCATTTTGAAGCTTCAAAGAAACTTGATTAGGTTGGTTACCTGATAAACTACTAGAAGGAACATAGATTTTAAATGTGAAAGAATTATTGTTCGAGAAATCTAAATTTTCATTTGAATCAAATCTAACATTTGCATATTGACCTCCAACATCTGAGTATTTTAAAACACGAGACGATGTATTGATTCCTTGAGCATATGGGTTTGCAAATGAACTATCAACACCACAATCATCACCAAACCACGCAGAAATAGTTCCACTACCTTCAAAATCATCTTCAATTATTTGTTGTGAAACTGTTGAGCAGAAAAAAAAACCAAAAAAGAATACAAGAATAAATCGCATGATGTAAATTAAATTTCTGTACAAAAATAACTTATAATAGAAAGTCGAAATAAAAAAAACCCCATACAAAAACCAAACAAAAAAGATTATTTAAAATCATCTCTATTTTTATCATACCCATAAGGACAATGCTTGCAGCCACTTTTACAGCAATGGCCTCTTTTTAAATGATATTTTTCTGTAAAAACTCTATACCCTTGTTCATTGAAGTAAAAGTCTTCTTGAGTGAGTTCTATTTTTTTATTATACATACTTCAAAGTACCAATAAAGAGTACACTAAAAAAATACTATTTACTTTTTTAGATTTGGAGGATACTCTAAGATAATCTTATTAACTAAATCATTAATACGCTTCTCTTTTTTTTCAATATTACTCATCTTCATTGCTCCAGATCCTATTCCTTGCCAAATGAGTTCATTGTTGTTTTTATCTATAAAGTCAATAAATAAAGTTCCTTCTGTGTATTGATTGATATTTAGATTAGTACTTCCACCCATGAACCATGGGTTATAACCCCAACCAAAACCGTATCCAATATTATTGTCAGTTACGTTAACCTGCTCTCTAGATTTTGTAAAAATACTAATCAACATGTCAGGGTTTACAGATTTGCTAAAACCTTTTTTGATTAATTCATTTTCTATGGCACGCATGATTCGTTTTTTATCAAGATCAGAAACAGATGCTTTATCTATTCCTTTTTTGTAAAAAGCAAATGTTTTGTAGGATGAAAAATCTACCTTGGTATCGTAATCCGAAATAACTTTTACTGAAGAACATGAGGTAAGAATACCTATGCACAATAAAAAAAATAATTTAAACATTTTCATAATTAATAGTTTTTTAAAGATTCTTAAATAATGATAAATCTACTTTATTAGGGATCGTAACTTTTAACTTTTTTTCATTTTTCATAGCCCGTTTGATTGCAAATATAGCTTCATCATTTCTTGCCCAATTTCTCCTAGCTATTCCATTATTTACATCCCAAAAAAGCATAGACTTTATTCTTTTGGCCGACTCCTTACTACCATCAATAAGCATGCCAAACCCACCATTAATAACCTCTCCCCAACCAACACCACCTCCATTATGAATGGAAACCCAAGTAGCACCTCTGAAGCTATCTCCAATTACATTTTGAATAGCCATATCTGCAGTAAACTTAGATCCATCATAAATATTTGATGTTTCTCTGTAAGGTGAATCTGTTCCTGAAACATCATGATGATCTCTACCTAATACAACAGAACCTATTTTTCCTTTTTTAATTGCTTTATTAAATGCTTTGGCAATTTTTATTCTTCCTTCAGCATCTGCATATAGTATTCTAGCCTGTGAACCAACAACTAATTTATTTTCTTGTGCTCCTTTAATCCATTTAATATTATCAGCCATTTGCTGTTGAATCTCTGATGGAGAATCTTTTTTAATTTCCTCTAAAATTTCACAAGCTATGAGATCTGTTTTTTCTAGATCTTCAGTTTTACCTGAGGTACAAACCCATCTAAAAGGGCCAAAACCATAATCAAAACACATAGGCCCCATAATATCTTGAACATAACTCTGATATTTAAAATCTATACCATTTTCTGCCATAATATCTGCTCCTGCTCTGCTAGCCTCCAATAAGAAAGCATTTCCGTAATCAAAGAAATAAGTTCCTTTGGCTGTATGATTATTGATTGCCCTAGCATGTCTTCGAATTGTTTCTTGTACTTTATCTTTGAATAAAACTGGATTTTCAGCCATCATCTTGTTAGCTTCTTCAAATGAAATATCACAAGGATAATATCCTCCTGCCCATGGATTGTGCAAAGATGTTTGATCTGAGCCTAAATCTATATGAATATCTTCAACATCAAACTTCTCCCAAACATCTACTATATTTCCTAAATAAGCAAGAGACACGATTTCTTTGTTGTCTTTTGCTAATCTTACTCTAGTTACCAATTTATTTATATCGGTAAATTTCTCATCTATCCAGCCCTGATCTAGGCGTACTTGTGTAATTTTTGGGTTTACCTCTGCACACACAGTTATACAACCAGCAATATTTCCAGCTTTTGGTTGAGCACCACTCATTCCACCCAAACCAGCAGTTACAAATAAATTTCCTTTGGGTGATTTTCCTATCTTTCGAAAACCATTTAAAACGGTAATAGTAGTTCCATGAACTATCCCCTGAGGCCCAATGTACATATAGCTCCCTGCTGTCATTTGACCATATTGACTAACACCCAAGGCATTCATTTTTTCTAAATCGTCTGACTGAGAATAATTAGGTATGGTTAACCCATTTGTAACCACAACTCTTGGTGAATTTTTACTCGAGGGAAACAACCCCATGGGATGGCCAGAGTACATCGATAGAGTTTGTTTAGACGTCATTTCAGAGAGGTATTTCATAGTGAGCAAATACTGCGCCCAATTTTGAAAAACAGCTCCATTGCCTCCGTAAGTGATTAGTTCATGTGGGTGTTGAGCTACAGCATAATCTAAATTATTCTGAATCATTAACATGATAGCTTTAGCCTGCTCGCATTTACCTGGATATTCAGAAATTGATCTTGCATGCATGCTATAAGTAGGGCGAAAACGATACATATAAATACGACCGTATGTTTCTAACTCCTCGGCAAACTCAGGCAACAAAACTGAATGATGTTTAGCATCAAAATAACGTAATGCATTTCTTAACGCCAACTCTTTCTCGTCTTTAGATAAAATATCTTTTCTTTTTGGAGCATGATTAATAGAAGATTCATAGTCCCTTTTGTCTGGTAATTTACTTGGGATACCTTGTTGTATTAACTCTTTGAATGTCATTTATGCCTAAAAGATTAAAAAATAATTATACTTACAAATATAATTGATTTTTAAAACGATTAATTTTTATACCACTAAAAAAAACATCTATTTTTTGAAAAATTCGTAAATTGCAATTCTAAATTGATATTTTTTTTACGAATAATATCATATTTGAATACATATTTACAATAAACAATAATTATTCTACAAAAAGTATTTAGTTGAATCTAAACTATCATTAAAAAATATGGAAAACATCACTCCTTATAAACCAATCAATAAAGTTAGAATTGTAACTGCAGCTTCTTTATTTGATGGTCATGATGCATCAATTAATATTATGCGTAGAATTATTCAATCTACTGGAGTTGAAGTGATTCATTTGGGGCACGATAGAAGTGTTGAAGATGTAGTGAATTGTGCTATACAAGAAGATGTAAATGCTATTGCAATGACTTCCTATCAGGGCGGTCATAATGAATATTTTAAATATATGTTTGACTTGTTAAAAGAAAAAAATGCAAGTCATATAAAAATTTTTGGTGGCGGAGGTGGCGTTATTCTTCCTGAAGAAATTAAAGATTTAATGGAGTACGGAATTACTCGAATATACTCACCAGATGATGGAAGAGAAATGGGACTTCAAGGAATGATTAATGATTTGGTAAAACAATCAGATTTCCCCATTGGTAAAGTTTTAAATAAAGAAATTAATTATCTAAAGAATCAAGACCCTGGAAGTATCGCTCGAATTATTTCATCTGCTGAAAATTTTCCTGAAATTTCAAAAAAAACTTTATTAGAAATCCATAAAAAAAATAAAAATTCTACAATACCTGTTTTAGGAATTACAGGAACTGGCGGTTCTGGAAAATCTAGTTTGGTTGATGAATTAGTTAGAAGGTTTTTAATTGATTTTCCAAACAAAACTATTGGACTTATTTCTGTAGACCCATCCAAACGGAAGACAGGAGGTGCCTTATTAGGTGATCGAATTAGGATGAATGCTATTAACAACAATCGAGTGTATATGAGATCTTTAGCAACTCGTCAGTCTAATTTAGCTTTATCGAAACATGTAAATGAAGCTATAGAGGTTTTAAAAGCTTCAAAATTTGATTTAATCATTCTAGAAACATCCGGTATTGGACAATCAGATACAGAAATAATTGAACATTCGGACACCTCTCTTTATGTGATGACTCCAGAATTTGGAGCGGCTACTCAGCTAGAAAAAATAGATATGTTAGACTTTGCGGATCTAGTTGCCATTAATAAATTTGATAAACGTGGTGCTCTTGATGCTGTTCGTGATGTAAAAAAACAATATATGCGTAATAATAATTTATGGCATATACACATGAATGACATGCCTGTTTTTGGGACCATAGCCTCACAATTTAATGATCCTGGTATGAATTCGCTTTACAAAGCAATCATGAATAGGCTTGTAGAAAAAACTGGAGCAGATTTAAATTCTACCATTGAAATAATACAGGAAATGTCTGAAAAGATTTTTATCATTCCACCAGCACGAATTCGTTATTTATCTGAAATAGCAGAAAATAATAGAGCCTATGATAAGAAGGAAAGAAGTCAAGTAGAAGTTGCTCAAAAATTATTTGGAATCTATAAAACAATAGACGCTGTACTCAGCAGAAATTTATTATCGATCAATCAGAAAGAGACCCTAACAAAAACAGGGTTAAACCATAAAAATATTCTAGACAAAACCCAAAAAAATGAATTGCCTTTCATAAAATTATTAATCAATCAGTTTGAAAAAGTAAAAATGAATTTAGACCCCTACAATTGGGAAATTATCCTTAGCTGGCACGATAAAATTCAGCGATACAAAGCCCCTATTTATACTTTTAAAGTGAGAGATAAAGATATTAATATAGAAACACATAGTGAGTCTTTGTCTCATTCTAAAATACCAAAAATATCACTCCCTAAATATGAAGCATGGGGAGATGTATTACGATGGAACTTGCAAGAAAATGTTCCAGGAGAATTTCCTTTTACAGCAGGTTTGTATCCTTTTAAGCGAACTGGGGAAGACCCAACGAGAATGTTTGCCGGAGAGGGTGGTCCTGAGAGAACCAACAGACGTTTTCATTATGTTAGTCTTGGACTAGAAGCTAAACGTTTGTCTACTGCCTTTGATTCTGTAACATTGTATGGAAATGACCCAGGGCATAGACCTGATATTTACGGTAAAATTGGAAATGCTGGGGTTTCTATTTGTTGTTTAGATGACGCTAAAAAATTATATTCCGGATTTGACTTAAGTCATCCTATGACCTCAGTTTCAATGACTATTAATGGACCAGCACCAATGTTATTAGGGTTTTTTATGAATGCTGCGATAGACCAAAATTGTGAAAAATATATTATAGATAATAAGTTAGAAAAAAAGGTTGAATCTATATTAAAAGAAGCTTATGATTCAAAAGGATTAAAAAGACCTGAATACAGGGGGAAATTACCAAAGGGCAACAACGGATTGGGTCTTTTATTATTGGGAATTACTGGTGATATGGTATTACCAGCTAAAGTTTACGAACAAATAAAAAAAGAAACATTAACCCAGGTTAGAGGCACTGTACAAGCAGATATTTTAAAAGAAGACCAAGCACAAAATACGTGTATTTTCTCTACAGAGTTTGCTTTGAGACTCATGGGAGATGTTCAAGAATATTTCATAAAAAAACAAGTTCGTAATTTCTATTCTGTTTCAATTTCCGGTTATCATATAGCAGAGGCTGGAGCCAACCCAATTACTCAATTGGCATTAACACTATCTAATGGATTTACTTATATAGAATACTATCTTTCTAGAGGTATGGACATTAATAAGTTTGGACCTAATTTATCTTTTTTCTTTTCAAATGGAATAGATCCTGAATATGCAGTAATTGGAAGAGTTGCGAGAAAAATTTGGGCTAAAGCATTAAAACATAAATATAACGCAAATTCAAGGGCACAAATGCTCAAGTATCATATTCAAACTTCTGGACGTTCGCTTCATGCTCAAGAAATTGATTTTAATGACATTAGAACAACACTTCAGGCACTTTATGCTATTTATGACAATTGTAATTCTTTACACACCAATGCGTATGATGAAGCTATTACCACTCCTACAGAGGATTCAGTAAGAAGAGCCATGGCTATACAATTGATAATTAATAAAGAATTAGGATTAACAAAAAATGAAAACCCTATTCAAGGGTCTTTTATCGTTGAAGAATTAACCGATTTAGTTGAACAAGCAGTGTTACAAGAATTTGATAGAATTACTGAAAGAGGTGGTGTTCTTGGAGCTATGGAAACCATGTATCAACGATCTAAAATACAAGAAGAAAGCTTGTATTATGAAACTTTAAAACACAATGGAGATTTTCCGATTATTGGTGTCAATACATTTTTAAGCTCAAAAGGTTCTCCAACAATTCTACCATCTGAAGTAATTAGAGCTACAGAAGAAGAAAAGCAATTTCAGATAGAAACTAAAGAATTGCTACATAACGCCAATAAAAATGAGGCCACTAGTCAATTAAAATCTTTACAGCAGGCAGCCATGCATAATGAAAATCTATTTGAAAAAATTATGGAGACTACCAAAGTATGTTCTTTAGGACAAATAACAGCTGCACTTTTTGAAGTAGGTGGGCAATATAGACGAAATATGTAGTTTTAAATTAATTTAAAAAGTATAAACAGATGAACAAAATTTTACTTATTCTATTTGTGATTTTTATGGGCTGTAGTCCTAATAAAAAGGTAAATAATACAGCTAAAAAAGCAATTTATAAGGATCATATTATTACACCAAAAAAAATTATAATTAATGATAACGTAGAAAGACATCTCTTTGATTATTCTATTTCAGATGAAATTGGTTTAAACAAAATGCATGCTCCGGTAGGATGGACTGAACCAATTATTGAAGCTAAATTTGAATTAAGAGGTATTGTCTTAAGTGGAGTACTTGGATTAGAATTTAAAGAAGGTGTTAAAAAAATACCAAGTAGTAAAGGGTTTTTGATCCCTAACAACACTAGAGTCAGGATTTTTAATGCGGGTTTAGAAGAATTAGTTTTGATAGAGGTGTTAAGACCGGGCTATCAAAAAGAACTCGTTACTTTTTTTGAAGATTTTAATAATTAGCCTATTAATATTAAAAAACAAGTAATCATTATTTTTTTTATATTTGAAAATATATAAATTATTACGATAAAAATATAATCTTATGAATAACACAAGAGACATCGCAAAAGTAAGGCTTCATGATGGTATTGTAGGACTCTTAAATATTGGATCAATAGTACTAGCAAGTGAATTAGGTTTCAACTGGATATACGTAGCTGGAGCTGTAGCTGTACTTCAAATTTTAAGCCCCTTTACAAAGTTTTGCCCTGTGTATACCATTTTAAATAAATTAATGCCAGATACTACTCCTATGCAAAACGGGAAATAAAAGTTCTTATTTACCTTTTTATCCCTGGCTGCTTTAATATCCAGTTTTTCTCCTCTTTTTGAGTATCAACCATTTTTTTAACATCCAAAAGTAATTTTTTTGCATCATAAATTACACCATCTTTTATGGTGTATTTAACGCCTCCTACCCTAACTACTTCATTTGACTTTGTTAATTTAATAGCTCCTGTTCCGTAAAGAACTTTTAAATTTTGTAACGGATTCTCTTCTACAATAACAAAATCTGCTAATTTACCTATTTGAACAGAGCCAATTTTATCATCCCAACCTAAAGCTTCTGCTCCATTTAAAGTTGCTGAACGAATTACTTCTAGAGG
>JABAZK010000090.1 GCA_018608485.1 Flavobacteriaceae bacterium
AATTAGTTCCAGCCAGAATGGTTGCATTCATGTTTGGAGTATACTACTTAGCCATTGCTATAGGAAATAAATTAGCTCATTATATTGGAGGTGATATTGAGAAAATATCTCAGGAAAGCGGTCTTTCTTATTTCTTCTTAATTTTCACAATAGTACCAATAGCATTAGGCCTTGTGTCCTTTGCACTTCATCCGTTACTAAAAAAACTAATGCATGGAGTTCGATAATTAAAATTTAAAAAATTATAAGAAGGCATCATTATTGATGCTTTCTTTTTGTTTAAATTTGTTAACTAATATTATGTCTTGACACATATGAAGAAATTAGTTCTCATTATTTTTTTATTTTTTTTAGCTGGTCACCTATCTGCCCAAAAAGTAAACTGGATATCTTTTGAAGAAGCAGTCAAATTAACAAAAGAAAACCCTAAACCTATGTTAATAGATGTGTATACTGATTGGTGTGGTTATTGTAAAAAAATGGATAGAATTACCTACAGTAATAAAATAATTTCTTCTTACATCAATAAGAATTTTTATCCTGTAAAATTAGATGGTGAACAAAGGGAAGACCTAATATATAAAGATTACACCTTTAAATACAGACCTTCTGGTAGGAGGGGATACCATGAGTTTACTGCTAGTTTACTGAATGGTAAATTAAGCTATCCAACCACTGTTTTTATGAATGAAAATTTAGACTTATTAGACAGGGTTCCAGGATATCTTACCCCAGATATTATGGAACAAGTAATCACCTATTTTGGTAGTGAAAAATACAAAACAGACTCATGGGAAGAGTATATAAAAACATTTAAGAGTAATTTGTAAAAATATATCAAAACCTAACTAATTACCGTTACTAATTGCACAGTTCATCTTTTTTAATTTAAAACATAAGCCCCCTGATTGTAAGTAGCCCAAAAAGGTATCTTTAAATTTTCACAAGTAGTCTTCCAATTTTCAATGTAACTTTTATAATTTGAACCGTCAGCTATTATAATAGCTGGCTTGAGTTTTTTAACAAGTCTTTGTAAATTAATTTTTGGAGATTGTCTTAATAGTACTATTGGGTTATTTAAACCTTTAATATCATACAATCCATCTTTATCTATAATTAAAACAACTTGTTTATCATAATACATTAAGTTCGACAACTTACGATAGTTCTGGCTAGAGATATTCTCTCCAACTTTGTAGTTTATCAATAATTTCTGAGAACTAATTTGTAAAGAATCCATAGAATGATACAACTCAAAACTACTCCCTTTTCTTATCCCTATAATTGAATTTTTACTTTTATGAAATACAATAAATTCACTCTTTTGAGCTATTGTGTATTTCTCAAGGATAAGAACACACTGAAAAGCTAGTATGGAGGCAAAAAAAAGAAAACAACGTTTTGTATTCAGTTTTAAAAATAGCTGAAATCCTGAAATTATAAGTGAGTAGGCAAAAATCATTTTTAATGCTGAAAATGAAATCTCTGAAAATAAAAAACTTTCTTGCCTAGCCACAAATGCAACAACCTTGTTGAGGATTGAAATAACATTTCCATAAAAACCCTCTAAAAACACAGGCAATATAGATTCATATGAAAGTACTAAGACTACTAACCCTAGTCCTAAAATGACTCCTAAAAAAGGAATAATGATTAGATTAGAAATAAAAAATAATGCTGGAAATTGGTGGAAATAAAAAAGACTTATTGGTAAAACACCCAGTTGAGCTGCAACCGAAACTGTAATTAATTGCCATCCTTTATCTACTATAAAAAAATTTGGTTTCCATAATTGATATAGGACTGGTTGTATCCAAATAATTCCAAAAACAGCGGTATAACTCAACTGGAAACCAACATCGAATAAAAATAAAGGTTTCCATAACAATATGATAAACATAGAAAAAATCAAGGAATGTTCTACAGCATTTCTTTTGTTAAAAAATTGGCCTAAAGCTATTGCTGAAAACATGGTTACGGCTCTAATTACAGATGCTGACAACCCTGCTAATATGGCAAAAAACCAAAGAGATAAAATCACTAAAACTAATTTTATTAATTTGCCATTATTAACTCTCTCTAGCGGTTTTAGTATAAAAGAGAGTATTAATAAAATAACACCAACATGTAACCCAGATACAGCCAAAATATGAATGGCACCAGCTTTTGAATAGTTATCTGAGAGTTGTTTAGAAATTTCTTGCCGTTGACCCAATAGTAATGCATTCATTACAGCTAATTCATCATCTGTGAAATGATATCTACGTAATGATTTTTGAATTTTAATTCGAAAAGTATCAATGAATCTTAACAATGACACCTTGTTTTCATCTAATAACAAAATTTGCTGATGAGTAATGTAGACTTGCTGATTAATTCCTTGTTTTTTTAAATAATGCTTATAATTAAATTGGTGTGGATTTAATGATGACTTAATATCTTGAAATTTATTTTTAAAAAACACAAAATCACCGGTATTAAACAGTAATGAAGTACTATCTTTTTCTATGTTAAGTAGAACATTACCAGTAGTTTTCTTGCCATCTACTTGAACAACATCAGCCACGTATTTATGATGGTAATTTCCAGGCTTAAGAACCTTATCTATTGCTAAGATTACTTTTGAGGTATTTTTTAGATGTTTTTCAAAATAATTAGTGTGATTTGTTGCATCATTCTCATACACAAGAATCATTCCTGTTAAAAAAAAAGTGATCCATGTAATGAAAACAAAAAACAGTGTTTTTCTCTGCCAATAAGCTGTAAGAGATAAAAAAATAAGTATGCATGCAGAAATCACTATTCCATAATTCCAATAATCAGTGTAAAACTGACAACAAATACCTGCAATAAGAAATAGTAAAAAGTGAAAAGGAAGATATCCAAGTAACTTTTTCATAGCAATCTAAAGTTACTAAAAAAAAATTACTAATTTAATTTTGATATGATAGATGTTGCAGTATTTTTAGAAGCTCCTTTTCCACCTAATTTTTGCTCCAATTGATAATAATTCTCAAAAATTTTGGATCTATGATTATCATCGAGAATCATAGCTAATTCTTTGGTCAAATTCTTTTTTGTAAAATCTTTTTGAATTAGTTCTTTAACTACCTCTTTATCCATAATTAAGTTTACCAGAGAAATAAAGCGAAGCGTTATAATTCTTTTTGCTATTTGATAAGATATGATACTTCCTTTATAACATACAACTTGAGGAACTTTAAATAAAGCTGTTTCTAAAGTTGCGGTTCCAGAGGTAACCAATGCCGCATATGAAACACTTAATAAGTCGTATGTTTTATTGTCTACAAGGGCTATATTTTTAGAACCAATTATTTTTTTGTAAAAATCTAAACTCTGACTTGGAGCACCAGCAATTACAAATTCATATTGTTGAAAATCATCAACTAACGACAACATAATAGATAACATTTTAGAAATTTCTTGCTTTCTACTACCTGGTAATAAGGCAATAATTGGCTTCTTAGATAGGTTGTGTTTTTCTCTAAATATGGTTTCGTCGATTTGTTTGATATCAGAGATAGCATCTATTAAAGGATGTCCAACAAATGTAACATCGTAGTCATATTTTTTATAAAAATCTTTTTCAAAAGGTAAGATTACATACATATGATCTACTACCTTTTTGATTTTTTCTACCCTGTTAGCTCTTGAAGCCCAGACTTGAGGAGAAATATAATAATGTGTTTTATATGCTAACGTTTTAGCCCAAGAAGCTATTCGCAGATTGAAACCGGAATTATCAATAAAAATAATTACATCTGGTTCAAAATCTATAATATCTTTTTTACAGAAAGACATCATACCAAGGATTTTCCTAATATTCATGAATACTTCTACAAACCCCATAAAAGCTCTTTCCTTGTAATGCTTCACAAGAGTGCCTCCCGCCTCATTCATGAGGTCTCCTCCCCAAAATCTTATTTCTGCTTCGCCATCCTCTTTCATTAAAGCTTTCATTAAATTAGAACCATGTAGGTCTCCAGATGCTTCACCAGCTATGATGTAATATTTCATTTAAATGAAAATTAAATTGAGTAGAGTTGATACCTAAATAAAAATACCCTAATACAATTGATATAAAAATTGTTTTGTTGCTATAAAAACTTTAACACAAAGGTAATTAAAGCTGTTAAAATAGAAGCCATAAGTACTCCCCTAGCTCTGTAGTCTTGTTTTTTCTTTATGAAAACAAAAAAAATAAATAAGTTGGGTAGGGCTGCTAACGAGAGTACTTGAGCATATAAATTACCTTTTTGTATCATTTGAATTGTTTCTTCAAATCCGTATTTAGAAAAATATTGTATGTACAAAAAAACACCACAAACAGTTGCTATGATTGAAATTAAAAACCCGATAGATATCTCTTTTTTTAAATATCCCATGAATTTAGTTTTTGTATCATATGGTGAGCTGTTAAGTCAAATTGAACGGGTACAATTGAGATAAATCCGTTTTCTAAAGCCCATATGTCTGTGTCCTCTCCTTTATCTTTGTTTACAAATTCACCAGACAACCAATAATACTCCTTTCCAAAAGGACTCTTTCGTTTGTCAAAATCTTCACGCCAATACCCATTAGCTTGTCTACAAATTTTTATTCCTTTTATATGCTCCTCTTTTAATTTTGGAATATTAACATTTAAAACTGTTGCTTCTGGAATACCATTTTTTATAGCACTCAGTGTAATTCTTTTAACAAAGTCTTTTCCTTGTTTAAAATCTGCTTTATAATTAAAGTCTAATAGCGAAAACCCAATAGCTGGGACACCCTCAATTCCTGCTTCAACAGCAGCACTCATAGTTCCTGAATAGATAACATTAATAGATGAATTTGACCCATGATTAATACCAGATACACATAAATCTGGCTTGGTGTTCAAAATCTCATTTATAGCCATTTTAACACAATCAGCTGGAGTTCCTGAACAACTATATTCTATTTGAGGTCCCTCATCAATATTAATTGGATTGCAATGTAAT
The DNA here is from genome assembly GCA_018608485.1 of Flavobacteriaceae bacterium. Classification (GTDB taxonomy): domain Bacteria; phylum Bacteroidota; class Bacteroidia; order Flavobacteriales; family Flavobacteriaceae; genus Polaribacter. The sequence continues at coordinate 5,004 of JABAZK010000090.1, forward strand.
ACATTGTCAACAGTAATAGCATGTCCCATTCCACTCTGAGGTCTATCTGGAGCAACTACAACCACATCTCCAATTTCGTTCATTATTTTAATTAATGCTCTGATACCTGGAGCAGTAATTCCGTCATCATTTGTTACTAAAATTAAAGGTTTTTTATTTACCATAGTTGTAATATTACTCACAAATGTAAGTCATTTAGTATGAATATTAATTTAACATTTTCTAAAGAAGATAACATCAGTTTTTTAATTAATATTGTGTAGTGTTTACCAAGTTATTGTATACATACAATTACACAATATTGCCCTAATAAGCTACAATTTTTTATGAAAACAAAATTAATTCTCCTATTTTTTTCTTTAAGTCTATTATTAAGTCATGCAAATTTAAAAGGTGAAAATTCGACCAACAATCAAGATCCAGAAAAAGATAAAGTCTTAATATCTGTATTAAATTACATGCTTACTAAAGGTCATTACGTACAAAAAGAATTAAATGACGAATTTTCTAAACATGTATTTACAAATTTTATAGATGGATTGGATCCCTCTAAAAGATATTTTACAAAAGATGATATTAAAGAATTTTCTAAATATAAATACCAAATAGACAACCAATTAAAAGAATCTGATATTGCTTTTTACAATTTGGTTTACGGTAGGTTTTTATCTAAAATTAAAAATGCAAAACAATATTATGGATCTCTCTTAAAAAAACCTTTTAATTATAAGAAAGATGAGTTCATTGACTTAGATTACAAAAAAACAGAGTACGCAAAATCCGAAAAAGAACTTATAAATTATTGGAGAAAACAACTAAAACTACAAACTATTGATAGAATTCAAGAACTAGAAGCACTAGATAAAGAAAAGTTTGAAAAAGACCCTTCACACAAAAAAATGTCTTTTTCATCCATAGAAAAAAAAGCAAGAGAAAAAGTAATGACATCTATGGAAAATTTATATATCAGAATAGATGAATTAGAACATAAAGATTGGTTTTCTACCTTTTTAAACAGTGTTGTTAGTGCTTTTGGACCACACACTACCTACATGCCACCAAACATCAAAGAAACTTTTGATCAAGATATGTCAGGCAAACTAGAAGGAATTGGAGCTAGACTTCAAAAAAAAGGTATTTACACTCATGTAGTTGAATTGGTTTCTGGTGGACCTGCATGGAAACAAGGTAAATTAGAGGAAGGAGATATAATTTTAAAAGTGACTCAGGAGAATGGAGACCCAGTAGATATTGTAGGAATGCGATTGGATGACGCTATTAAATTCATAAAGGGACCTAAAGACACTAAAGTAACTTTATCTGTTAAAAAAAAGATAGACGGCACTACTAAGGATATTACAATTACTAGAGATATTGTTCAATTAGACGAAACTTTTGTTAAATCTTCAGTAGTATTAAAAGATGGGAAAAAGTTTGGTATTATTGATTTACCAAAATTCTACATAAATTTTGATGACAGAAATTTCAGGGATTCTGCAAAAGACATGGAGAAAGAGATTGAACGTTTAAAAGATGAAAATGTAGAAGGATTATTAATTGACTTAAGAAATAATGGAGGAGGATCTTTAGATACAGCTATAAAAATAGCAGGTTTATTTGTAGACAAGGGTCCGGTAGTTCAGGTAAAATACAGAAATGAAGAGCCTGTTGTAAGAGAAGATATTGATATAAACACCCAATGGAGCGGTTCTCTGGTTGTCCTAGTTAATGAATTATCAGCTTCTGCATCTGAAATATTTGCAGCCGCTATGCAAGACTACAACAGAGCAATAATTTTAGGAGGAAACCAAACCTATGGTAAAGGAACTGTTCAAAATATTATACCAATAAATAAATTTTATCCTAACTATGATAAAGAGCTAGGTTTTCTAAAAATGACCATTCAAAAATTCTATAGAATTAATGGAGGGTCAACCCAGGTGGAGGGAGTATATTCTGACATAGCCATGCCCACTCGTTTTAGTTACATGAATTATGGAGAACGAGATTTAGATGGCGCTCTTAAATGGGATAAGGTAAACCAAGCCAAGTATATTCCAGTTAACTCATATATAAATTTTTCAGATGTTATTACCTCAAGTATAGAAAGAATAAACAACGATCCTAAATTTCAGTTAATTGATGAATATGCTAAATGGCTAAAAAATGAACAAGATGATTCTACCTACTCGTTAAATTACAAAAAGTATAAAAAAGAACTTAAAGAAAGAGAAACGTTTTCAAAAAAATTTAACTCTGTTTTTAAATACAAATCTAATCTTGCTTTTGATTCTCCAAAATATGAATTGCCTCTTTTCAAGGACAATAAAGATTTAGAAGAAAAAAGAATGGTTTGGCATAAAAACTTGTCTAAAGATATTTATATTTCAGAAGCATTGAATGTTCTTAGTCAACTCAAAATAGATGACAAACAAGAAATTGTAAAAAACTAACTTCTAGAAACCTAAATTCTTAAGACCTGATAAGTTTGTATAACCTATCAGGTTTTTTATTTTTGCACTAATGTCTTTAAAATCAAAATCACTTTTACAAATAGCAATCAAAAAATTTAAGCAAAATAAAACTGGCTTATTAAGTTTTTGGTTTGTAATTTTTTGTGGCTTTGTAGCTGTGTTTGGTTATCTAATAGCTCCAGACAATAGTCAAAATGCAAATCAGATGCATTTAGAAATTCATTCAAAAGAGCCGGGGTTTTCTGTCCTAATGTTAACACTTCCATCAGAAGAAAATAAATCGCAGTCATTTTTTTACAACTTATTTTATGGTCATAATCAAAATAATACTGAAGTACCTATAAAATCATATCTTATAAAAAACAATTTATTGGAATATGTAAGTTTAGGCGATGGACTAACTAAATCGATAAGTTCTAAAGTTGTTGTAACTAATCCAGAAAGATATATTAAGAAAAAGACCTTCTATTTTGGTACAGACAAATATGGTAGAGACCTTCTAAGTAGATTAATAATTGGTACTCGAATTTCATTTTTTATAGGGTTTATTGCAGTTTTTATATCATTATTAATAGGAGTCAGTATAGGTGCTATAGCCGGTTACTACGGTGGCAAAATAGACGTATTAATAATGTGGCTAATTAATATTACTTGGTCTATTCCAACATTATTACTAGTAATAGCAATTACATTGGCTTTAGGTAAAGGATATTGGCAAGTATTTATTGCTGTAGGGCTAACTATGTGGGTAGAGGTAGCTAGAGTAGTTAGAGGACAGGTTTTAACAACCAAACAACAACAGTATGTTGAAGCTGCTAAAGCACTAGGATACTCAAATTTTAGAATAATTTTCAAACATATACTGCCAAATATTATAGCTCCAATTATCGTTATATCGGCAGCAAATTTTGCAGCAGCAATATTGATAGAAAGCGGACTAAGTTTTCTAGGAATTGGTGCCCAACCACCTACTCCATCTTGGGGTGCTATTATTAAAAATCATTACAATTACATCATTCTTGGAAAACCATATCTAGCAATCATTCCTGGATTAGCTATTATGAGTTTGGTTATGGCTTTTATGATCATAGGAAATACTTTACGTGATGCTTTGGATGTAAAAATTTAAAGTAGATATTCAATAATGATTCCTACCAAAAATATTAAGAAATATCAATTAAAGAAATTGACGATACTTTTATTCAAAATTAGTATGTGTATAAATATATTTATTAAAACTTATTTTTTTGACGATGAAGTAATCGTTTATGAAGATTAATTAAGGAAACTTATTAATTAAAAGCTGTATTTATTATTATTAAACTCACACAATAAAATAAGCCTCTTGAAAATCAAGAGGCTTATAATTATGTACAGGCGGAGAGACTCGAACTCTCACACCTTGCGGCACTAGATCCTAAGTCTAGCGTGTCTACCAATTCCACCACGCCTGCAAGTTTAAAAAACTAAAATACTTTCAGTTTTGGTTTGCAAATATACGCATTCGTCTGAATTCGCAAAGCGGAATCGGAGGAATTTTAGTATTTTTACTGGCTCATAAATATAAAATATGTTAGATCTCAAAAACTACATTGAAGCGAACAAAGATCGTTTTATCAACGAACTAATAGAACTCTTAAAAATCCCTTCTGTAAGTGCAGATCCAGCATTTCAACAAGATGTTTTAAATACCGCTGATAGTGTGAAAGATAAGTTAGAAAAAGCAGGCTGTGATTTTGTTGAAATATGTGAAACTCCAGGATATCCAATTGTTTATGGAGAAAAAATTATTGATAAGAAACTACCAACTGTTTTAGTGTATGGACATTATGATGTTCAGCCTGCAGATCCATTAGATTTATGGGATTCTCCAGCATTTGAACCAATTATAAAAAAAACAGAACTTCATCCAGAAGGTGCCATTTTTGCTCGTGGTGCTTGTGATGATAAAGGTCAAATGTATATGCATGTAAAAGCCATGGAATACATGACTACTACTGGAAATCTTCCATGTAATGTGAAGTTTATGATTGAGGGTGAAGAAGAAGTTGGTTCTGAAAGTTTGGGATGGTTTGTAAAGCAACACCAGGAAAAATTAGCCAACGATATCATTTTAATTTCTGATACGGGAATGATAGCCAATGACATTCCTTCTATCACTACTGGATTAAGAGGTTTAAGTTATGTTGAAGTAGAAATTACTGGACCTAACAGAGATTTACACTCTGGATTGTATGGAGGTGCAGTTGCCAATCCTATAAATATTTTATCAAAGATGATTGCTTCATTGCATGATGAAAATAACCATATTACCATTCCTGGTTTTTATGATAAAGTAGAAGAATTATCAAGAGCAGAAAGAGATGAAATGGCAAAAGCCCCTTTTTCTTTAGATAGTTACAAAAAAGCTTTAGATATTTCTGCTGTATATGGAGAAGAAGGATATACAACAAATGAAAGAAACTCTATACGCCCAACTTTAGATGTTAATGGAATTTGGGGTGGATACACAGGTGAAGGTGCCAAAACGGTAATAGCCTCTAAAGCTTATGCAAAAATATCTATGCGTTTAGTACCTAATCAAGAATGGCACGAAATTACTGAGTTATTCACCAAGCATTTTGAAAGTATAGCTCCAGAAGCTGTTACTGTTAAAGTAACTCCTCATCATGGTGGTCAAGGCTATGTAACTCCTATAAATACCATTGGTTATAAAGCTGCCAGTAAAGCTTACCAGACAACTTTTGGAAAAACTCCCATACCACAAAGAAGTGGTGGAAGTATTCCAATAGTTTCTCTTTTTGAAGATGAATTAAAAAGCAAAACAATTCTAATGGGCTTTGGCCTAGATAGTGATGCTATCCATTCCCCAAATGAGCACTTTGGTATTTTTAATTATTTAAAAGGAATTGAAACCATTCCTTATTTTTATAAATATTTTACTGAACTATTCGAATAAAAAAAGCCGCTATAGCGGCTTTTTTTATTATTTGAGTATATATGCTTTTTTTATAAAGTCTATTTCAGGATAGTTGGTTCTAATAAATTTATTACCGTATCTATTTAAAGAATCTTGTCGCATACCTAATCTGTCTCCATACCCATCATAAAAATTTAAAATATTGTCTTTTCCAGCAATTACTTTTGCAATAACCGGAAAACCTTTTACTCCAGAATATGACAGGGCATCTAGCCGTTTGTTATTTTTTAAATTAATAAATATCTGTGTAGTTCTTGTCTTTACACCTCCTCTAGCAAAGGAGATTGTCATGAGATTATTGCTTTCAATAACCTTTTCATCATCAATTTTAAATTTTCTCCAACTGGCATTTATCAAACTATCATTGTGAATACCAAACTGAGCTACAAAACCTGGCACCACTCTAAAAACAGCAATATCTGTATAAAATTCATTTTTAATTAATTGATATAATCTGTCTATACCTTTAGGAGACCACTGTCTTTTTGCCTCAATATCAAAATTCCCCTGGGTAGTTTCAAACCTTGCTTTAAAATATGCTGGCGCTTCTTCTTTGATCCATTTTTCCTTGAAGAGTTTTGGACTACATGATAAAAAAGAAATTAAAATTACAAGTGCTATTATTTTTTTCATATTTAAGCCAATACTATTATTTATAATTACTCCTTTTCTGACATTTTCTTCACATAATCTGTAATAATCACAATCTGTGTGGGGCCAACCTTTCCCTCTATATATTTTGGATTTTCATGATCTAAAGAAATTCTTCGAACTGCTGTTCCTTGTTTAGCCACCATACTAGACCCTTTTACTTTTAAATCTTTAATTAAAACAACAGAATCTCCTGCTTGAAGAATAGCACCGTTGGCATCTCTGTGTATAATCTTATCTGCCTCTTCTAAATGTTCTCCTGTTTCTTTGGCAAATCGTAAATCATCATCTTCTAAATAAAGCATGTCTAGTAAATCTTGAGGCCAGCCCTCTTTTCTTAAACGAGATAATATTCTCCAAGCGATCACTTTTACAGCTCTAAATTCTGACCACATGCTGTCGTTTAAACAACGCCAATGATTTACATCTGTAGTTTCTGGATTTTCAATTTGTCTTATACATAAATCACAAGCTAATATACTCCCATCTACACCTCTTGTTAATACAGGTGGAACTTCATATATTTCTAGTGAAGTATCTGATGTACACAATTCACAAACATTTCCACTTCTACTCTGTAAGTCTTGTAATATAGACATCGGAACTTTTTTAATTGTACAATGATACAGTTATTCTAAGAACACTACAAATTACCTTCCGGTTAATGATTTAGGTATTCTTCCGTTTTTGATAGCTTCTGAACGTAAGCGTCTTCCAACAATACGTTCATTCATAGCACCAATTTCTAGCACTTTATCAATATCTAAATTTGTCTCAATCCCCATCTCATCAAGCATAACCACTAAATCTTCAGTAGAAACCAAACCCACTAAATTTGGATCTTTGTAATAATAAGACCCCGTTCCTGCTACTGGAACTCCGTCTACAAAATTTGCAGGCTGACCTCCTATACCTCCCATAGTAGATTCGTAATGTGTCATCCCAGCTTGAAGAGCAGCCAGAACATTGGCCAACCCCCATCCTCTTGTGGTATGAAAATGAACAATTTGTTTCTCAGTCATCCCTACCTTCTCTTGTAACATCGAGTAATATCTGTACACTCTATCTGGAGAAGCCGAACCATCATGATCTGCATGTTCAACATCATCTGCACCAATATCAAACCAACGTTGGGTATAGTCTATGGCTTTATTAAGATCTGTAGGTCCCTCTATTGGACAGCCCCAAATAGTACTTACCGTACCATTTACTTTAATCCCTGCATCGTGGGCTTTTTTAATTTGAGTTTCTGCCATTTTCCAGTAGTCTTTTAATGACAAACCAGAGTTTTTTAGATGATGCGATTCACTGGTAGAAACCATTAATAAAATTCTGTCAGGTCCGTAACCTTCTAGCTTTGCTTGTATAGCTCTTTCTACAGCTTTTTCTCGAATCGTAATTGCTGTTAAGGAAGCATCTGCTAATAAATGAGACACCTTTTTAGAAGTGCGAATTTTTTTAAATAAATCATCAGCATCAGAAAATTGAGGCATCCCTCTTGGATTTCCAAAATTGGTAACTTCAATATTTTTAAACCCTGTTAAAAGTAATTGTTCTAACATCCACAATTTAGCTTGAGTAGGAATAAAATTTTCCTCATGCTGGTATCCATCACGAACTGTAATATCTCCTACGGTAACTTTCTTTGGGTAGTTCATAAAACTTATTAAAAAATGAACGCTAAAAATATTAAATCGCTTGCTATAATAAAGTAAAAAAGATAAACTTTAATATGAATTTAGCATTTGAAAGAAAAAGATTTTAAAAATGCAACTTATAAAATCTCTAAGGAAGTAAATTTAAATGTATTTCCATCAAAAAGTCCTTGATCACTTAACTTAAGTGAAGGAATAACAAGAAGAGCCATAAAAGACAAAGACATAAAAGGAGCTCTTAACGTACTTCCCATTTCTTTTGCCATTGAATCTAACTCCGCATAGGACCTCCCAATAACTTCTGCAGACTGATCACTCATAATTCCGGCCACGGGTAAGGCAACTACTTTTTCTGTTGTACTGTTTATTGCACATATACCTCCCTTATGTTGTATTAAAAGATTTACAGCTTTACAAATAAACTCATCAGAGGTTCCAACTGCTATAATGTTATGTGAATCGTGACCAACAGAACTAGCTATTGCTCCATGTTTTATTCCAAAATTTTTAATAAAAGCAATTGATGGATTATTGTTTTTATAGCGATTTACTACCGTCATTTTCAAAATATCATTGTCTATATTTGAAATGATTTTCCCGTCAACAACCAAGGCATTTGCCTCTATTTCATTAGTTACTAATTCACCATCAAGAGCTTCAATAACACGAATTTTATCTGTAGATGACAGAATCTCAAAATCAGCTACTTTCTTTTTTTCTGTTTCAAAATTATTTAAGTTTTCAAATGGAACAGAGGTTACAAAACTTTTTCCATTTTTGGCAACCAACTCACCATCAATATAAGTTTCCATTACTTTAAATTTCTCTAGATCATCTACTAAAACAAAATCTGCAGTATCACCAACTTGTAATAAACCAACCTCTAAATTATAGTGATTTACAGGATTTATACACGCTACTTGTAATACTTTAAAAATATCCATTCCTTTAGCAACAGCTCGTTCACATAATTTATTGATATGCCCTAACAACAAATCATCTGGATGTTTATCGTCTGAACAAAACATCAT
>JABAZK010000042.1 GCA_018608485.1 Flavobacteriaceae bacterium
ATTTACAACTTTTTTAGAAGAGAACAAGCACAGGAAAACTCCGGAGAGATATGCTATCCTACAAGAAATATATGATGTAGATGAACATTTTGATATTGAATCTTTATATATCAATATGAAAAACAAAAATTACCGGGTAAGCAGAGCAACATTATACAATACAATAGATTTATTGCTTGATTGTGGTCTTGTCAGAAAACACCAATTTGATGGTCAGTCTATGGCTCGCTATGAAAAAAGTTATTTTGACAAACAACATGACCACGTAATACTCACCGATACTGGAGAAGTTAAAGAGTTTTGTGATCCTAGAATTCAAGTTATTAAAAAAACAATTGAAGAAGTTTTTGATATAGATATTCATAATCATTCACTTTACTTTTACGGAACAAAAAAACAATCAAAAAACTAATTTTTTAGAATTAAATTACATGGGGGTAGATTTATTACTTGGTCTTCAATGGGGAGATGAAGGGAAAGGAAAAATTGTAGATGTTCTTACCAAGAACTATGACATTATAGCAAGATTTCAAGGAGGACCAAACGCAGGTCATACTCTTATCTTTGATGGACACAAGCATGTTTTACATACAATTCCCTCTGGAATTTTTCATGAAAGTGCTTTAAATGTTGTTGGAAATGGTGTTGTTATAGATCCTGTAATTTTCAAAAAAGAATTAGAAAATCTTGATAAACATAACATTGATTATGAATCGAAATTACTTATTTCTAGAAAGGCACATTTAATATTACCAACTCATAGATTATTAGATGCTGCTTCAGAGACTTCAAAAGGTAAGGCTAAGATTGGTTCTACTCTCAAAGGTATTGGTCCAACATATATGGATAAAACTGGAAGAAATGGAATGAGAATTGGAGATTTAGAAATGGACAATTGGAAAGATAAATATCAAGCCTTGACCTCAAAGCATATCAAAATGTTGGATTTTTTCAATGTAGATATACAATACAATCTAAAAGAGCTAGAAGAGGAATTTTGCAAGGGTGTTGATAAATTAAGAAGATTACAATTTATTGATAGTGAAGAATTCTTAAACAATGCTGTCAAAGAAAAGAAAACAATACTCGCTGAGGGAGCCCAAGGTTCATTATTAGACATAGATTTTGGTACGTACCCGTTTGTTACCTCCTCAAATACTACCGCAGCTGGAGCTTGTACAGGTTTAGGTGTTGCACCAAATAGAATTGGTGAAGTGTTTGGTATTTTTAAAGCGTACACAACTCGAGTAGGTTCTGGTCCTTTTCCAACAGAATTATTTGATAAAGATGGGGCAAAAATGGCAAAAGTAGGTCATGAATTTGGAGCAACAACAGGTAGACCAAGACGCTGTGGATGGTTAGACTTAGTAGCTTTAAAATATGCTGTTGATATCAATGGTGTTACTCAATTAATGATGATGAAAGGAGATGTTCTCTCAGGGTTTAAAACATTAAAAGTTTGTACATCCTACAACTATAAAGGAGAGGAAATTAGTCATCTACCTTATAATATTGAACCAGAAAATGTATCTGTAAATTACACTGAATTTAAGGGTTGGGATGAAGATTTAACAAAGATGACTTCTGAAGATCAATTGCCTAAAAACTTACTAGACTATGTAGCTTTTGTAGAAAGAGAGACTGGTGTGCCTGTTAAAATTGTTTCTGTAGGCCCAGATAGAAAGCAAACTATTCTTCGGTAGTTTTATAGTATAATTAAGAGATTTAGGGTTGTCATTTCAGTATTTTAGCCAAAAGAAAGTAACAGTTTGAAAAATTTACTGATCATATTTTTTATTTTAATTACATCTATAGGATTTTCTCAGGAAAAGAAAATTATATATGATGCTGATTTGCAGTTCGTTGATGAGGAAAAATATCCCGGAGCAACAGTACTTATAGGAAATGTAAAAATGATTCATGCTGGCGCTATCTTAACCTCAAAAAAAGCCTTTTATTATAAAAAAGAAAACTTTTTCAAAGCTATTGGTGAGGTAATAATCAATCAAGGAGATACAGTAAAACAATTTAGTAATTACGTAGATTACGATGCGAATTTTAAAAAATCTGTCTCTTGGGGTAATGTTGTTTTAAAAGATCCAACCATGACGTTAACAACAGATACTCTCTATTTTAACAGAGCTAGTCAATTACTTTTTTATAAAGATCATGCAATTATTAAAGATGAAACTAATGTTCTAGAAAGTAAAAATGGTAACTACTATTTAAAACAAAAGAAATTTACTGCAACAACTAAAGTAACCGTTACCAATCCAGATAATGTTATAGCTTCAAATCATTTAGACTATTATACCAACTCAGGACATGCTTTTTTGTATGGGCCATCTACCATAACTAATCAAAAAGATAATAATAAAATATATTCTGAAAGAGGTTTTTACAATACAAAAACGGATATATCGCATTTTGTAAAAAATGCTAAACTTTATTTAGATGATCGAACTATTGAAGGTGATAGTTTATTCTACGACAAAATTCGTGGCTTTGCCTCAGCTACAAATAATATTAAGGTTATCGATACTGCTGAAAATTTCATGGCTAGAGCAAACTATGCAGAATATTTTCAAAAAAAAGATTCAATTTATATGATCAAAAGAGCTGTAGCAATTTCTGTTGTAGAAAATGATTCAACTTTTATTCATGGTGATACTCTTTTAGTCACTGGCAAAAAAGAACACAGAATTATTCGGTCATATAATAATGTGAAAATTTTTAAATTAGATCTTCAAGGTAAATGTGATTCTTTACATACCAATCAATCAACAGGTATTACAAAAATGTATGTTAATCCGATATTATGGTCTGAAAAGAGTCAAATAACTGGAGATAGCATCAAATTATTAAGCAATACAAAAACTGAAAAATTAGATTCTTTAAAAATATTAGGAAACTCCTTCATAATTCAAAAAGATTCGATAGATCCAGAAAATTTCAACCAAATTAAAGGTAGGAACATGTATGGTAAATTTATTGACAATCAACTTAAAACCCTTTTAGTTAAAGGAAATGGAGAAGCAATAAACTTCAACAGAAATGATGAAGGAGTTTTAGAAACCATTACTAAACAATATTGTAGTAATATCGAATTTGATTTACTAGATAGTGAAATCAATCAAATTAAATGTTTAAATATGTCAGATGGTAAAACCTATCCACCATCATTATATCCAGAAAATGATAAGCGTTTAAAAGGTTTTATCTGGCGTGAATCCGAACAACCAAAAAGAAAAGAAGATATATTTTTAAAAAATAGTAAGATAAAAAAGAATAACAAAGAAGGTCAGTTATTTGGTTCAGGAGAAAATAGTTCTAGACAGAATTAATATAAATTGAATCCATAAATTCTAATGGTGAAAAATGATTTCTTAACATATCAAGCACAAACAAGTCCATATCCTTTATCAATTGAGGTTAAAAAAGCTAAAGGATCCTATATATATGACAGCAATGGAAAAAAATACTTAGATTTTGTTGCTGGAGTTTCTGCAAATAGTTTAGGTCATAGACACCCTAAAGTAACTAGAGCAGTAAAAAAGCAATTGAATAAATATACTCATGTAATGGTGTATGGAGAATTTATTCAAGAACAACCGCTTAAGTTAAGTAAACTTTTAGCTTCCACCTTACCTAAACCCTACAGTGTTTATCTAACAAACTCAGGAACAGAAGCATGTGAAGGTGCATTAAAACTAGCAAAAAGACATACAAAACGACACGAAATTATTTCTGCATATCAGTCTTATCATGGAAACACACAAGGCTCTATGAGTGTTTCAGGAGCAGAAATTCAAAACAGGGCCTTTAGACCTTTAGTACCAGGCTCAAAATTTATTAACTATAACTCATTACAAGATTTAAGTAAAATCACACAAAATACTGCGGCAGTTATTTTAGAGACTATTCAGGGAGGAGCTGGGTTTATTATTCCAAAAAATGATTATTTAAAAAAAATAAAAAAACGATGTGAAGAAGTAGGTGCATTATTAATTTTAGATGAAATACAAACTGGAATTGGACGAACAGGTAAATTTTGGGGTTTTGAACATTACGGAATTACTCCAGATATTATCATTACTGGAAAAGGTTTAGGTGGTGGAATGCCAATTGGTGCATTTATTGCTGAAAAAAATCTAATGGATTTATTAAAAGAAAATCCTACACTAGGTCATATAACTACCTTTGGAGGGCATCCTGTTATAGCTTCTGCTGGAGTTGCTACAGTTCAAACAATTTTAGATTCAACATTAATTAAAGAAACACTTGAAAAAGAAGCATTAATTAGAAAGCTTTTAATACACCCAAAAATCAAAGAAATAAGAGGCAAAGGATTAATGCTTGCTGCCATTGTTGAGTCTAATGAAATGGCTTCTAAAATCATTCATAAATGCTTAGATTACGGATTAATTTTATTTTTCCTCTTGTTCGAGGGAAAAGCGATTAGAATTACCCCACCACTTACGATATCAAAAAAAGAAATTATAAAAGGTTGTGAAATTTTAAGAAAAGTTATCGATGAATTAGATGCATAAAGTCTAAAGACTATAAAATAAAAAAACTCCTAATTAGATTAGGAGTTTTTTTTGATTAAATCTTAACTATGAATTATGCATTTTGCTTTTTAATTAAGTTTAAAGCAGAACCCTCATTATACCATTCAATCTGTCCTGAATTATAAGTGTGATTGGTTTTTATAAAATCAACGCTACCATCATCATGAATCACTTCAATAGTCAGTTGTTTTCCTGGAGAAAACTCATGTAAATCTGTAAAGTTGAAAGTATCGTTTTCTTGAATTAAATCATAATCTGATTCATTAGCAAAAGTTAAACCTAACATTCCTTGCTTCTTTAAATTTGTTTCATGAATTCTAGCAAAAGATTTTACGATTACAGCTACAACACCTAAGTGACGAGGTTGCATAGCTGCGTGTTCTCTTGAAGAACCTTCACCATAATTGTGATCTCCGACAACTATAGAATGAATCCCAGCTTTTTTATATGAACGTTGAACATCAGGAACACCTGCATATTCTCCTGTAAGTTGATTTTTCACAAAATTAGTTTTCTTTCCAAAAGCGTTTACAGCCCCGATAAGGGTATTGTTGGCAATATTATCTAAATGACCTCTGAAACGTAACCAAGGACCAGCCATTGATATGTGATCTGTTGTACATTTACTAAAAGCTTTGATTAATAGTTTCGCTCCTTTAATTTCATTCCCTATAGGTTTGAATGGCGTTAACAACTGTAGTCGTTCAGATTCTTCATTAACTACAACTTTAACATGCCCTCCATCTGCTTCAGGAGCTAAAAATCCATTATCCTTTACCTCAAAACCTTTTGGTGGCAATTCCCATCCTGTTGGCTCATCAAACATTACCTTGTCTCCATTAGAATTTATGAGTGAATCCGTTAGTGGATTGAAATCTAATCTCCCAGCAATAGCAATTGCTGCTGTGATTTCCGGTGAGGCAACAAAAGCATGGGTATTAGGGTTTCCATCAGCTCTTTTTGCAAAGTTTCTATTGAAAGAGTGAATAATACTATTCTTGGGTGCATTTTTGGGATCGCTATACCTTGCCCACTGACCTATACAAGGTCCACAAGCATTGGTGAAAATTTTAGCATCTAATTTTTCAAAAATTGATAAAATACCATCTCGCTCTGCAGTATATCGAACTTTTTCTGAACCTGGGTTGATACCTAAATCAGCTTTCATGGTTAACCCTTTATCTAAAGCTTGTTGGGCTATTGAAGATGCTCGAGATAAATCTTCGTAAGATGAGTTTGTACATGAACCTATTAAACCCCACTCCACTTGAAGTGGCCATTCGTTAGAGGTTGCTTTTGTATTCATATCCTTACCTATTTCTGTAGATAAATCTGGAGTAAATGGACCATTTAATAAAGGTCCTAGTTCAGATAAATTAATTTCAATCACTTGATCAAAATATTGATCTGGATTTGAATATACTTCAGGATCTGCAGTAAGATAATGTTTAACTTTATTGGCTGCATCAGCAACATCTGATCTATCAGTAGCTCGAAGATATCGCTCCATAGATTCATCATATCCAAATGTTGATGTTGTAGCTCCTATCTCTGCTCCCATATTACAAATTGTTCCTTTTCCGGTGCAAGACATTGCAGTAGCTCCAGGACCAAAATATTCTACAATTGCACCAGTACCTCCTTTTACGGTTAAAATTTGTGCGACTTTTAAAATTACATCTTTTGGTGCTGTCCAACCAGATAATTTACCTGTTAATTTTACACCTATTAACTTAGGAAATTTTAATTCCCAAGCCATACCAGCCATTACATCAACAGCATCTGCACCTCCTACTCCAATTGCAATCATACCTAAACCACCAGCATTTACGGTATGAGAATCTGTACCGATCATCATTCCACCAGGGAATGCATAATTTTCAAGAACTACTTGATGAATAATTCCTGCACCAGGTTTCCAAAATCCTAAACCATATTTATTAGAGACTGACTCTAAAAAATTAAAAACTTCGCTACTTACGGTATTTGCGTGTTTTAAATCATTAGATGCACCATCTTTTGCTTGTATTAAATGATCACAATGTGTAGTTGTAGGAACAGCCACCTTACTCTTACCAGCTTGCATAAATTGTAACAAAGCCATTTGAGCTGTAGCATCTTGTAATGCTATTCTGTCCGGAGCAAAATCTACATAATCTTTTCCTCTGACATATGCTTTATTTGATTTTCCATCCCATAAATGAGAATATAATATTTTCTCAGCAAGGGTTAAAGGTTTACCAGTAATTTCTCTAGCAGCATCAACACGTTCTTTAATGTTGCTGTAAACCCTTTCAATCATATTTATATCAAATGCCATAAAAAGTATTTTTTCTGTTTATTTAAGTATCGCAAAACTAAGGATTTTGAATGATATTTAAAAAATAAACAACAAATAGGTTTGATTTAAAGAATAATAACGCAAAAAAGTGATATTACTAAGAATACCTTAAAAAAAACAAGCTTATAAAGGTTTATTTTATGAATACGATAAAAAAAGCAGACCAATAAGCCGGATTCTGTTCCCTTAATAGAGTCTTATCATTTATCTAGTTCTAAAATTACTCTTAGAATCGATCTGCCTACCCCTTAGAATCGGGCGAGTAACCCTCAAACTCTAATGTACATGACATTGCACCGCACAGAGTTTACCTGGTTTCACTACAGCCGAACTGTACTTGCTTTCTGTTGCACTAGTCCTCAATTTACATTGGACGGATGTTATCCGCTGTGCTACTCTATGGTGTCCGGACTTTCCTCTTTTTAAAACTAATCTATCATACTATGTAAAAATAAATTAGGTTTTTAAAAGCGATAAGATAGGTCTGCTTTATGACTTCAAAAGTACAATCTTTATTTATAATAAAAACCCACTCAAAAAAAAATGAGTGGGAAAAAATTGCTATGAAAAAGATTTTTTTATGAAAACATATCTTTTACTTTTTCAAAAAAAGATTTGTCAGATTTTTTTGGTGATGGAATGAAATTCTCATCGTTTTTCATTTTTTCAAAAAATTGACGTTGTTCTTTTGTTAATTCTTGTGGAGTCCAAACATTTATATGAATTAAAAAATCTCCTGTACCATATCGTTCAATGCTAGGAAGCCCTTTACCTTTAAGTCTTAAAATTTTACCTGATTGTGCGCCAGACTCAATTTTAATCTTCACCTTTCCTGTAAGAGTTTGTACCTCTTTACTAACACCAAGCACAGCCTCAGATAAGTTTATATATAAATCAAAATGTACATTTGTCCCTTCTCTTTTTAGAGTCTCGTGTTGAATTTCCTCTATCAACACTAATAAATCACCAGAAATTGAATTTTTACCAGGTGCTTCATTTCCTTTACCTCCAACTTTCAGTTGTACACCTTCAGTAACACCAGCAGGTATATTTATAGAAACTGTTTCTTCTTTTGCAATGAGTCCTTGAGCATCTGCACCATTAGGCTTGCTAGAAATAACTTCACCGCTTCCCTGACAGGTAGTACAAGTAGTAGCTGTTTGCATTCTTCCAAGGATCGTATTGGTTACTCGCATTTGTTGTCCAGTACCATTACAAGAAGGACATGTTTTGTAGGAAACTCCATCTGCTTGAATTTTTCTACGAACTTTAACTTTCTTTTCAACCCCTTTAGCTATTTCTTCAAGCGTTAGTTTTACACGAATACGCATGTTAGATCCTTTCACTCTTGCTTGACGTTGACCTCCACCACCAAAGCCTCCGAAACCACCACCAAAACCACTTCCACCAAAAATATCACCAAATTGGCTAAAAATATCATCCATATTCATACCTCCACCACCAAAGCCGCCACCTCCTTGGGCGCCTTCAAAGGCTGCATGACCATATTGATCATATCGTGCTTTTTTGTTTCCATCACTCAAAACTTCGTATGCTTCCGCTGCTTCTTTAAACTTTCCTTCAGCAGAAGTATCATTTGGGTTTTTATCAGGATGGTATTTAATAGCCATCTTACGATAAGCTTTTTTAATCTCAGCTGAACTGGCAGATTTGCTAATTCCTAGTGTATCGTAATAATCTTGTTTTGCCATATTATTTTTTATTTTTCCTAAAAGGAGAAGTGATCTATATTTATTTTAATCTGTTAGACAAATGAATAATTTATGATTGTCCAATAACTACTTTAGGGTAGCGTATGATTTTGTCTCCTAACTTATAACCTTTCTCAACAGCATCGATTACCTTACCTTTTAACTTATCTGATGGTGCAGGTATTTGTGTAATGGCTTCATGAATTTCGGCATCAAATACATCTCCTTTATTCACTTCAATTTCGGTTAATCCTTTTTGAGTAAGTGTATTTTTAAACTTATCATTAATTAATTGCATTCCTTTTAAAAGCTCTTTGTCTTTTACCTTCTTAATTTCAGTTAAACCTCTGTCAAAATCATCCATGATTGGCAGTAAAGATGTCATAAGTTCTTGACTGGCAGTTTTAAATAATTCTATTCGTTCTTTAGAAGTTCTTTTTTTATAATTTTCAAACTCGGCAAACAGGCGTAAATATTTATCTTTTTCTTGCTGAATTAATTCCTCAGCAGTTGGTTCTTCTACAACAACTTCCTGATTTTCTTCAACTTGAGCCTCTTGTTCGGTATTTTTTATTTCTTCTTCTTGTGTGTTTTCTTTATTACTCATTTTATAATATCGTTAAAATGTTTACATTTTATTCTCAATAATTTTGCCAATAAAAAAATAGTGTCAAACTGACACT
Organism: Flavobacteriaceae bacterium; assembly: GCA_018608485.1. Lineage (GTDB taxonomy): Bacteria > Bacteroidota > Bacteroidia > Flavobacteriales > Flavobacteriaceae > Polaribacter. The sequence continues at coordinate 9,308 of JABAZK010000042.1, forward strand.
ATTTGTAGTAAAAAATTCAAATTAGTAAATACTAATCTTCTATTCTTTCTATTTTTGCTCCCAAAGATCGCAAACGATTTTCAATATCTTCATAGCCCCTATCGATCTGCTCAATATTATTTATAATACTTGTTCCTTTGGCTGATAATGCTGCAATTAATAAAGATATTCCAGCTCTAATATCTGGTGAGGTCATTTTTGTTGCTTTCAATTGCGATTGACGATTATGGCCTATAACAGTAGCTCTATGGGGATCACATAAAATAACTTTTGCTCCCATATCTATGAGTTTATCTACAAAGAATAAACGGCTTTCAAACATTTTTTGATGTATCAGAACTGTTCCTTTTGCCTGAGTAGCAATAACCAGAACAATACTTAATAAATCAGGTGTAAAGCCAGGCCAAGGAGCATCTGAAACAGTTAGAACGGAACCATCTATATAATTTTGAATCTCATAACTTTCTTGAGAAGGAATATAAATATCGTCTCCTTTTTTTTCTAATTGAATTCCTAATTTTTTAAAAACAGATGGAATCTGACCAAGATTTTCCCAACTAACATCTTTAATTGTAAGTTCAGATTGTGTCATTGCTGCTACACCTATCCAACTTCCAATCTCGATCATATCTGGAAGAACTCTGTGCGTACAACCTTTTAAAGAATTCACTCCTTTAATAACTAACAAATTAGAGCCAACACCACTAATATTAGCCCCCATACTATTCAACATTTTAGACAATTGCTGAATGTAGGGTTCACAAGCTGCATTATATATTTTGGTAGTTCCTTTAGCCAATACAGAAGCCATAATAATATTGGCAGTTCCAGTAACAGAGGCTTCGTCAAGTAACATTTCTGTACCCTTCAATCCTTCAGGAGCTTCTACTCCATAAAAATACTCTTCTTTATTGTATCTAAAGTTTGCTCCTAAACGAATAAAACCCTCAAAATGTGTATCTAATCTTCTTCTACCTATTTTGTCACCTCCCGGTCTAGGAATATACCCCTTGCCAAAACGTGCCAATAATGGCCCAACTATCATAATAGATCCACGTAAAGAACTTCCATCTCGCTTAAAATCTTGAGATTCTAAATACTCTAGATTTATGTTATTTGCTTGAAAAGAATATGAGTTTTTTCCTAATTTATCGATATTGACTCCTAATTCTCCTAAAATAAAAATTAATTTATTGATGTCTATGATATCAGGAATGTTATGAATAATTACTTTTTCTGGAGTTAATAAAACAGCACATAAAATTTGAAGTGCTTCATTTTTTGCCCCCTGTGGTGTAATGGTTCCATTTAATTTGTGTCCACCCTCTATCTTGAATGAAGCCATATTATCTTTTTCTATTTTTGTGTTGGTAATTTTTACCTTTATTGTTCTTGTGATTAGAACTTCCTTGACCTTGAGAATTTCTTTTTCTAAGAAGATTTTTTATTTCAGACAATACTTCTTCAGTATTTCTAATATCAATTTTTCCATCAGAAAGTTCATACAGGTGTGAAAATATTACGTCATCTTCAACAGTATCTTTGTTCCAATTTAAAAAACACTTCTTCATATGGTTGGCAATGGAAAATACTAATGCATCTTTCATTTCTCCATCATCCCAAGTTAATGCCAAATCAATCATAATTTGAATATTATTTCCATAAAATCGATATTTATTAGCAGATTTAGGGTAAGCTAATGGAGTTGGTTTCTCTTGAAGCTCCTCTTTTGAAGGTCTTGGATAAGGAGATTCTGCATCTAATTTAAAATCAGACATAATATAAAGTTGATCCCAAAGCTTATGTTTGAAGTCAGGAACATCTCTTAAATGGGGTTGTAAATTTCCCATCACATCAATAATGGCCAGTGCCATAGTATTGCGTTCTTCTTTTGTTTCTAAGGCAATACAGTGATCCACTAATTTTTGAATGTGCCTTCCATATTCAGGAATAATTAAATGAGGTCTTTCTGCGTTGTATTCTAAATCGTAGTCTATCATATGATTTGAAATGTTATAATCTAAGGTTGGTGCAAATTAAGTATTTATTTTTGGTTTGACTTCACAAAACATCAACCAATCACTTTCAATTTAGCAAATTGAAGTAATAGTTTCTTCTTTCCTACTGTTCCAAACTGAATTTCTGCTTTTTTATTGGCTCCAGTTCCTTCTAAATTTAAAACCTCTCCTCTACCAAAACGATTGTGCTCAATAATATTTCCAACAACAATCTTATCATCAAATAAATTTGTTTTTGGTTGAGCATGAGATACTTTTTTTAAATTTTTAGGTGGAGTAAAAACTACTTTATTTTCTTGTTTTCTCTCAAGCTTCTTTCTTTGAATCGGTTTTTGAAAACGAATTTTTTTTGGAGCATCACCAAAAATATCCTCATTTAAAAATCTATTTACAGATGGAGCTAATTTTTTAGGTGTAATGTATTCTAAATATTGTTCATCTATTTCTTCTAAAAAACGACTAGGCTCACAATCTATTAATTTCCCCCATCGATATCTTGTTTTTGTATAGGTTAAATACGCAACTTTTTCTGCTCTAGTTAAAGCTACGTAAAACAATCTTCTTTCTTCCTCTAATTCAGACCTAGTATTCATACTCATTGCAGAAGGAAAGAGATTCTCTTCAAGGCCAACAATATACACATACGGGTATTCTAACCCCTTAGATTGGTGAATACTCATTAATGAAACCTTTGGTTTATCATCTTTTTTGTCAGCATCTAAATCCGTTGCTAAAGCTACTTCTTCAAGGAATACAGGCAAAGAAGCATCTTCTCCAGTTTCTATTTTATCGGTTATAAAATCTTTTACCCCGTTTAATAATTCTTGAACATTTTCTACTTTACTTATAGCTTCTGGTGTTCCCTCCTTTTCTAAATCTTTGACGAGTTGTGTTTGTTTTACAACCAATTCTGTAATTTCAAAAGCATTCAGTTTTTGGGCATCTATCTGCAAACGAAGTATCATATTTAAAAAATTCTGAAGTTTCGTTTTTGTGCCAGAATTTAATTTTAAATTTATTTTATCTAAGTGTTTTAACACCTCAAAAATTGATTTTTTATAGTGATTTGCAGCTATAGTAAGTTTGTCTATAGTGGTTGCTCCTATTCCTCTTGCTGGATAATTAATGACTCTTTTTAATGCCTCCTCATCATTAGGATTGATAATCATTCTTAAATAAGACAGTAGATCCTTTATTTCTTTTCTACCGTAGAAAGAAATTCCACCATATATTTTGTATGGAATACTTTTTTTTCTCAATGCATCTTCTATGGCTCTAGATTGAGAGTTTGTTCTGTATAATACTGCAAACTGATTATTATGCAGTTGTAAATTCATTTTGTAATCAAAAATAGACTGCGCCACAAAACGTCCTTCTTCTCCATCTGAGATAGAGCACATTACTTTAATTTGTTCTCCTTTGGCATTAGTTGTCCAAACTTCTTTATCTAATTTGGTTTTATTTTTTTCAATAACAGAATTGGCTGCATTCACTATGTTTTGGGTAGAACGATAATTCTGTTCTAACTTAAACATTTTAGTATCTGGATAGTCTTTCTGAAAACTCAATATATTTTGAATGTTAGCCCCTCTAAAACTATAAATACTCTGCGAATCATCTCCAACTACACAAATGTTTTGAAAACGATCTGCCAATGCTTTAACAATAATATATTGCGAATGATTGGTATCTTGATACTCATCTACCATGATGTAACGAAAACGATCTTGATATTTTGCCAATACTTCAGGAAAACGAGCTAATAACTCATTGGTTCTTAACAATAAATCATCAAAATCCATAGCTCCAGATTTGAAGCAGCGATCAACGTATTCTCGATAAATATCTCCAACCTTTGGCCTGCTAGCCATTAAATCTGCTTCTTGTAGATCTGAATTATTAAAATAGGCTCTCACAGTAATCAAACTATTTTTAAAAGAAGAAATACGATTTAGAATCTGCTTAGCTTTGTACCTTTCTTTGTCCAAGCCCATTTCTTTGATGATGGCTCCTATTAATCGAACAGAATCTTGAGTGTCATAAATAGTAAAATTAGAGGGGTACCCTAATTTATCTGCTTCAGAACGTAAAATTCTTGCAAAAACAGAATGGAAAGTACCCATCCACAAATTTTTAGATTCACTAGGACCAACAACAGCGGCAATACGCTCTTTCATTTCCCGTGCTGCCTTGTTGGTAAAAGTAAGCGACAAAATATTAAAAGCATCTACACCTTGTTGCATTAAATGCGCTATCCTGTAGGTAAGCACCCGTGTTTTACCAGAACCTGCACCAGCTATGATAATCATAGGGCCGTTTTTCTGTAAAACTGCTTCTTTTTGAGCCGGAT
>JABAZK010000048.1 GCA_018608485.1 Flavobacteriaceae bacterium
TGCGCAAATGTACAATTAATTTCTTTCTATTCAAATCTGATTTAGTAATTTTTTTGTACAACAATTTAAACTCCTCTTATTTTCATATTTTAGGCTACATTTGAATGTTTTTTAAAGCTATTTTGAATAAAAAATTTATACCTTATATATATATCCTTTTTTTGAGTTGTTTTTCTCATCTAACCTTTGGGCAAAAAAATGAACTCATATTGGTTGCTAAAGACACCATTCAAAACAGAATAGTATCTGAAATTTATCACACAAAAAAACATCTTCAAAAAAAAGATGCTCTGGATGAAATTGATAGAATTTTACAGCAAGTAAAAAAAAGGGGGTTCTTTACTGCAAGAATAGATTCTATATCGAAAACAAACAAAGAATTAATTGCCTACTTAGATCTCGGAAAAAAAATAAATGAAATTATCATCGTCACTAAAAAAGACAATACCAATGGAATAATAGATTCAGGTATTGATTCAATAAAAATTAAAACAAGAGAGTTTAGTGATCTTACAAATCAACTACTTGAACAAATAGATAGAAAAGGAAACTCTTTTTCAGAGATTACATATGTAAACCCCCTATTGAAAAATGATACTTTATTCCTTGAAATGAAAATTTCAAACTCTTCATCAAGAAAAATAGATAAAGTAATTACAAGAGGATATGAAGACTTTCCAAAAAAATTTATATCAAAATATTTCCTCATCAATAAGAATACCATTTTTTCTAAACAAAAATTAAACCAGGTCTCAGCTCTGTCTAATAAATTAGATTTTATTAAAGAAAAAAAAGTACCTGAAGTACTTTTCAAAAAAGACTCTACACATTTGTATTTATTTCTTGATAAAATTGGGACAAGCAGTTTTGATGGTCTTGTAAATTTTTCATCAAAAGAAAATGGTAAAGGACTATTATTAAATGGAAACTTGGATTTGAAATTAAACAACACCTTCAATACTGGAGAAAAATTTGAAATTATATGGAATAAAGTTTCTGATGAAAAAACAGATTTTAAAATTAACTCCTATGTTCCTTATTTATTTAATTCAAAATTCTCAACTACATTAGAGTTTTACCTATATAGACAGGACTCTACATTTATAAATACAAATTTTGAATTAAAGACTGATTATTTAATTAATCAAAAATCACATGCATCTATTTTGTACAGCAGTGAAAAATCAAATTATTTATTAAATATATCCAACAATGACCTAGCATCATATTCAAATTATTTTATAGGACTGGGATATGAATTAAAAAAATCATCAACGTCTAACTTATACAAATACAAAAATGGTTTAAATTTAAACTTAACTATTGGAAAAAGAAAAACTGATACAGAATCAATTAATCAATTAAAATTTCATTTTTCTGCTTTTGCTAACGTTCAAATAAACAATAGAGGATATTTAAATATAAAAAATGAAAGTGGTCTGTTAACTTCTAAAAACTATCTGTTAAATGAATTATTTAGAATTGGGGGAGCTAACAGTATCAGAGGTTATAACGAGCAAAGTATATTTACTAACGGATATTCCTATTCTAACATAGAATTTAGATATTCATTAGACACATCATCTTACCTTTATTCTATAACTGATTTGGGGGGTTACATAGAAAATACTACTAACAAAATAAAAAAATTACTTGGCATTGGTGCAGGATATCAATTTAGAATTAATAACAACCTAGTGAATTTAGGATACGTAATAAGCACAAATTCAAGTACAAACGCTAAATTAAATAGCTCTAGGCTAGTTGTCAGATGGACTTCATTTTTTTACTAAACTTTATTAATAACTAGGTATTTCTTCAATTTTATTAAGTTTTTTTTAACATAAACCATTGCTTTTTAAAAAAAAAGCAAGATATTTGGCGTAATTAATTCAAATTATAAAATATGAAGACAAAGTTTAATGGAATTTTAACGCTATTATTGGCGTTATTAGTGCAGGTATCATTTGCACAGGAGAAAACTGTCTCTGGTACAGTATCTGATAGTTCTGGGAGTTTACCTGGAGTTACTGTAGTTATTAAAGGGACTAGCACAGGAGCACAAACTGATTTTGATGGAAAATATTCTATCAAAGCAAGTGCTGGTGACATCTTAGTTTTTAGTTATCTTGGATATGAGTCTGTTGAGAAAAATGTTGGATCTTCCAATGTAATCGACGTAACTCTTAGTGAAGGTGAAATTTTAGATGAAATCGTACTTACAGGTGTTGCTGGTGCAACAAGTAGAAAGAAACTTTCAGTTACAGTAAACAAGGTAAGTGAAAAAGACTTAGAAAACATTCCAACTACATCTGCAGCAAACGCCCTTCAAGGTAAAGTTGCAGGGGTAACAGTAACAAATAACGGTCAGCCTGGTGCTGGTGCATCAATTCAGTTGAGGGGAGCTACAAATATTTTTGGTAGCCAATCTCCACTTGTAATTGCTGATGGTGTTATTGTTGAAGCTGGTCTTCAGGATATAAATGCTGATGATATTGCTTCTTTTGAAGTTGTTAAAGGAGCATCTGCTTCTGCACTATACGGTTCAAGAGCTGGTAATGGGGTTATTGTAATTACTACTAAGAGAGGTAAAGTTGGAAAAATGCAAGTTACTCTAAGAAGTGATGTAGGTATTACTCAACTTAATAACTTCATCAATTTAAGTAGATCTCACCACTATCAACTAGCTGATGATTGGCAAAGTGCTGGTGGTATTTACACTAAATATGCAGGTGTAAGTTTCCCTAGTGATTATGATGGTTCAGCTTACCAGAATGTAACTGGAGCTAGATTAGAAGAACCAGATTTAATTGCAGACAATCCTTTTGGTGTTTATTATGACAACCAAAAAGAATTCTTTAATTCTGGTATTAATAGAAATTTATATGCCTCAGTATCTACAGCAGATGATAAATCAAACTTATTTTTATCATTAGAGAAAAATAATGTAGAAGGTATTTTAAAGGAAACTCAAGGTTATGAAAGAAATGGTCTTAGACTTAATGGAGAATTCAAAATAACTGACTGGTTAAAGATTAGTTCTAGAAATCAAATTGTACGTACATTTGATAATACACCTGGTGGTGGAACAGGAATATTTTTCGATGTTTCTGTGATGGACCCAGATGTAAATTTAAATGCACCTAACACCGATGGTCAACCATACCAATATGCACCAAACGTTTGGGCATCTACAGTAACTAACCCATTGTATCCGGTTTATGCTAATCCTGAGTCTACAAATGAAGTTAAGTTCTTAAGTAGTTTTTTAATTAATACTAAATTTACAGATTGGTTAAATTTTGACCTAGAATATGCAATTGAAAGTGTTGACAACAGAAGATTAGATTATACTTCTAATACAACATGGACAGGTGGTGGAACTAGAGAAGAGTTATTTGCAACATACTCTACAGGTAATTTTTACCAGAGTTCTTACAGAAATACTTCTCAAAAACTACAGGCTACTCTTAACTTTAATCAAGAAATTATAGAAGATTTAACGTTAACCGCAAAGTTAAGTTACCTTCTAGAAAACTCAGATTATTATCAATTTGATGCTTATGGATACAATGCAGTAGTAGGTGGTAGAACAATTTCTTTAGACAACTACTCTGATTCACAAATTTCTTCAAATGCAGCAAATGAAGTAACAAATAACTTCTTTGCGATTGCAGGGTTAGATTATAAAGACAGATATATTTTAGACGGTATGTACCGTAGAGATGAGTCTTCATTATTCGGTTCTAACTTTAGAACAAATGATTACTACAGAGTTTCTGGAGCTTATCGTATATCTCAAGATTTTGATATCCCTGGAGTTCAAGAATTAAAAATTCATGCTGCTATGGGTACTGCTGGGCAGAGACCAAGTTATGCTTGGCAATACACTAGAAGAAATATTGGTAGTGGTATTCCTTCAACTTCACAAACTGTGGGTAACCCAGAATTAAGACCATCAAAATCTACTGAAAAAGAAGTAGGTTTAAACGCTGACTTTTTAGACAGATTTAGTTTAGAAGTAGTTTACTCAGATATGAAAACAGAAGATCAGTTTATGTTAGTTGATTTATTTGCTCCTGCAAATGAAGGTGCTAATCAATACCAGAATGTTGGTACTGTTACCTCTAATACATTAGAACTTGTATTAGATGCTAATATTGTAGACACTAAAGATTTTAGTTGGAATACTGGAGTTGTATTTTCTACAACAAACAATACAATTGAAAGTCTTAATATAAATCCAAGAATACAAGGACCTGGTAATGGTCAAATGTTTAGACTAGAAGAAGGTTTAGAATACGGAACTATGTTCGGTAGAGATTTTGTAAGATCATTAGATATTATGGCTGCTCAATTACCTGCAGGTGCATCAATAAGTGATTATGTTGTGAATTCTGATGGAGTTGTTGTTGACGCTTCTACAATCGGTACAAAATATGAATCTGGTATTATACGTGAGAACGAAGACGGATCTGTATGGGTTGGTGATATAGGTAATCAAACTGCTGATTTTAATCTAGGTTTAAGAAATACAATTTCTTACAAAAATTTTGATTTCTACATGCTTTGGGATTGGAAACAAGGTGGTGACTTATACAACAGAAATGGACAATGGTTAACTAGAGATAACAGACATGAAATGATTGATCAAGCTGGTAAGGCTCCTGGTGAACAAAAAACTGTAAGTTATTACCAAAGTTTATATGATGTAAACCAAAATAATGGATACTGGGTTGAAGATGCTAGTTTTGTTAAATTAAGAGAAGCATCTATCTTTTATACCTTTGATGATATGGAAAAGAGTTTCATTAATTCGCTTAGAATTGGTTTAACAGGAACTAACCTTTTCACTTTTACAAATTACTCAGGATGGGATCCTGAAGTTCAACTATTTGATGGTGCTACATCACAGTATTATGCTGTTGATTTTGGAGTATATCCAGTTAGTACATCATATACGTTATCAGTAACACTAAAATTTTAAAAATAAAAAAATGAAAAAATTAAATTTATACTTATTGCTAGTTTTTGCAGTAGCTTTTTCAAGCTGTGAAGACTTAAGCACTGATGTTGGAGTGCAATATGCAGAAAACCCAACATCCGCAGATTTAGCTAATTATGTAGCTGCTGAAACCTTTTACCTAAACTTTTACAATACTATAAATAGTTATAATGGTCCAGGTTTGGCTTTAACTACAATGGCAGATACGGGTTCATGTTCATGGGGTAATTCTGGGATGAGAGATACTTCTAGTGAACCAAGAGTAGCTTGGAATAATGATCCTACTTATGGGAGTGGTTATATTACAACAAACTTTTTTAACTCGTTATACAATAACATCAATGATATTAATGCATTAATGTCAAAAATAGTTACAGAGGGTGATGATCCAGCTGATCCTTCTCCAAGAAGAACAGAATCGGTTACTCGTTTTGCACAAGCAGCAACTTTAGGATATGTTGCTTTGGTATTTGACCAAGTATGGTTAAAGGATGAAACTGGTGCATTAAACGATGCTCAGTCTGTATCTCCAGATGTTGCTTTAGAATGGAGTCTAGGAAAAATCGACCAAGCAATTGCATTAGCAGATGCTAATAGCTTTACTGTAACAGGTGACTTTGTTAATGGATCTACATTATCAAGTAGTCAATGGTCTCAATTTTTGAATTCATTTGCAGCACGTTTAATGGTAAACATGCCTAGAAATGCTTCTCAAAAAGCTGCATTAGATTGGGGCAGAGTTTTAGCATATGCAAACAATGGATTAACACAAGATTTTGGAGTTATTTCCGATAACTGGACAAACTGGGGTAACGAGTGGGTTATCTATCAAATATATCCAGGATGGGGTAGAGTAGATAGTAGAGTTATTAATTTAATGGACCCTGCTTCACCAGACTACTACACAAACGCAGGTGGTAACAATCCTCCGGCATCAAGTTCTGATTCAAGATTAGTATCTGACTTCCAATATTTAGCAAGTCAAGATTTTATTGCATCTAGAGGAATCTATCATTATTCAAACTATAGATACAGTAGATATGATGCAGGATATCACCAAAGCTCATGGACTGGCCTTATGCCAGAATTATTAAAAGCTGAAAATGATATGTACAAAGCTGAAGCACAAATGAGGTTAGGTGACCTTGCAGGTGCAGCTGCTACTATCAATGCTGGATCAAGAACTACTAGAGGTGGTTTAGCTAATGTTGCTGTTGATGCAGCTTCAATTGCTGATGCAATACATTATGAAAGATCCATTGAATTAATGAATACTGGTATGGGATTAGCTTTCTTTGAAATGAGAGGTAGAGATGATCTTCAAGCGGGTACACCATTACATTTCCCTGTTCCTGGTGAAGTATTATTATCAGGTGGTTTTGATATCTACACATTTGGTGGTTCTACCGGAACTGCAGGAGAAGACTATTCAATTTCTGGTTGGAGATAATAATAAACTTAAAAACATTATATAATGAAAATAAATAAAATATTAAACATAGGTAAATTATCAATCTTAGCATTAAGTTTTGCACTTTTGACAGGATGTTTTGATAATGATGAAGACTATGGCCTAGATACAGATAAAGTTATAGCAACAGTATTTGATTTTACAGGTCCTTCATTAGTAAGTTTAGATGAAACTGGAATGTTTTCAGTAACACCTAGAGCGGGTTCAACATTTGCTTGGTCTGTTAATGGTGGTGATCTTATACCAATGGCAGATACAGATACAAAAGTAAATGTATTGTTTAACGTAGGAGGTACATCTACTGTATCTGTTACTGAAACAACAGCTGGTGGTATGGTTTCTGAGACAGAAACAATGCAAGTAACAGTTCTTCAACTTTGTACTTTCTCAATAGACATGAGAGATTCTTACGGAGATGGATGGAATGGTGCATCAGTTGTGGTAAGTTTCACCGGAGCAGTTGATATCCCTTCAGTGGAATTTGCGTTAACTGGATCTGCTGCAGTAGAAACATTTAGTGCACCTGCAGGTTTTGAAATGAGTGTAACATTCAATTCAGGAGCTTGGGATAGCGAAATTTCATATGCAATTTTTGATAATGCTACAGCTAGTGGAGCGCCTTTATTCTTTGACTTACCGTCACCTACTATTGGAACAGCTTTTACTACCACAGTAGTATGTCCTTAATTAAAAAGTAAATAAATAAAAAAACCATCTCAATTGAGATGGTTTTTTTTTTACAAAAAAAATTAACTTCTAAAATACACACATACTTGTTTTTCTATATTAGCATTATAACGTGTTAAAATTTATATAAAAGCACTTTAAATTTCTTTAAAAAACTTATATTTACGCTACAAAACTCACCAGATCATGAATTTTTTTAAGAGTCAAATTACATTCTTTTTATCTTTTATTATAGCTATTAACGCTTATTCACAAACTTCTACTTTAAAACAAAGAGTAGAGAATGATGAATTGTCAAGAGAGAAGAAAATTAATACATACATTGCTCAAAATAATGTACAAAAAAGAATTGTTTATAATGAAAAAACATATGTAATGTATGACATTGTGGATAACAAACCTATTTATAGAACTTTAGACAATGAGGTAGGAGCACTTGTTACCAAAGCCAACCATTTACAAGTTGGCGGTAGTCTTGAATTAGATCTTCAAGGAACCGGAATTACTGTGGGTGTATTTGATGGGGGGCCTGTTCAAAGTACTCATGTAGAGTTCCAAAATTCAGATAATACAGGTACTAGAATTACCAACTATGATTCAAATAATATAGATGGAAATACGAATGACGATGACCATGCTACTCATGTTTCGGGAACTATTGGTGCGATTGGAGATAATGAACAAGCTAAAGGGATGGCTACAGATGTCTCTATCATAACTTATAATTTTAATGGTGACAGCGGTAAGATGATAGGGGTACAAGATAATACTGAACTTGATGTGTTTTTATCTAATCATTCATATGGTATTCCAATAAATCAAGGTGGTGGTTCGACTCTAGACCCCTGGTATATGGGTGCATATAACGGTGGTGCAGCAACAGTAGATGCTATCGCTCGTGATTATCCTTACTATCTAATGGTATATTCAGCCGGAAATTCTGGAACCGTTAATTACGAAGGGGGTTTATATAGTGGTTATGATAAACTTACTGGTGATAAAAATGCAAAAAATAATTTAGTAGTAGCTAATGCAAATGCACAAGTTAATGCATTTACAGGTGAGGTAATTTCTATAGCAATGAATGGCTCTAGTAGCCAGGGACCTACAGATGATCTTAGAATAAAACCTGATATTACTGGTTATGGTTCTGGGGTGTTATCAACGGTATCTGGAGACACATATGCTGTATATTCTGGTACATCAATGTCTGCTCCTAACGTTACAGGAACACTTATATTAGTTCAAGAACATTATAAAAATGTAAACGAAGATATCATGAAATCTGCCACATTGAAGGCATTAGTTTGTCATACAGCAGAAGATGATCAAATAACAATTGGACCAGACCCCAAATATGGTTGGGGTGTTTTAGACGCAAAAAAGTCAGCAGAATTAATAACAGATGATTCTAATGGAGATGCTCTTATTAGCGAATTGACTCTTGAAAATGAAGGTACATTTGAAATGGACTTTAGTGTTTCCAGCGGTCAAAAGCTAGTTGCTACAATAGCATGGACAGATGCTCCAGGTGCAGCAGTTTCAGGTTCTGAATATCTTAATGATCCAACTCCAAAGTTAGTAAATGACTTAGACATTAGACTAGTTAAAGATGGTACTACTTATTTTCCGTGGAGCCTAGTTTATGATAGCACATCCGGCTTTTCAAACACCAATACCGTAGACAATTTTGTTGATAATGTTGAAAAAATTGAAATAGAAACGCCAGAGCCAGGGAACTACACATTAATAGTTACACACAAAGGTACCTTAGAAGGTGATAATCCATTTGAGGGAGGTGATCAAGATTTCTCATTAGTTATATCTGGAGCTGACTTCCAATCATCGCTTGGTATATCCTCTTTTGAGGATGCTAATAATTTAATGATTTGGCCTAATCCAGCGAATGACATCTTAAATTATTCATTTATATCTTCAACAGATTCTAATGCTATCATTAACTTATATGATTCTCAAGGTAGAATAGTTTATAAGAAAACAAAAAAGTCAATCATAAATAATGTTACTGATAATATAGATATTTCAAACTTATCTAGTGGTTTTTATATTTTGAGCATTAGACATGGTAAATCAATAATCAGAAAAAAAATTATAAAAAATTAGTAGCACAATATTTGGCATACGGTCTATTATTGAAGCTTCAAAAAGCGGATCTACAATTAACAAGGTATATCTTCAAAAAGGTTTAAGAGGGAGTCTATTCTATGAATTAGACTCCCTTATTAAGGAAAAAAATATTGCTACTAGTTTTGTTCCTATAGAAAAATTAAACAGACTTTCTAAAAACAACAATCACCAAGGAGCAGTAGCACAAATATCTCCCATAGAATTTGCAGATCTTGAAACTTTAATTGAAACAAGTTTAGAGAAAACTCCCACTCCCCTGTTTTTAATTTTAGATCAGATATCTGATGTCAGAAACTTCGGTGCTATTATTAGAACTGCAGAGTGTACGGGTGTTAATGGTATAATTATTCAGCAAAGTGGAAGTGCTCCAATAAATGCAGAAACCATAAAAACATCTGCAGGTGCTGCTTTTAAGATTCCAATCTCTAGAGTTAGTCATATAAAAGATGCAATATATACATTGCAAGCTTCTGATGTAAAAACTGTAGCTGCTACAGAAAAAACAACCCAATTAATTTACGACATAGATTTTAAACAACCCATAGCTATAATAATGGGTTCTGAGCATAGAGGAATTAATCCATCTGTATTAAAAATTGTAGATTTTAAAGCAAAACTTCCTTTATTGGGTTCTATAGATTCACTAAACGTTTCCGTAGCTTGTGGTGCATTTCTTTATGAAACCATTCGTCAAAGGATACCCTAACTAATTGGTAAGTTATTTCTTGTCTTTTTCTTGAGTCTCCTCCTCTACTTTTGACGGTGAAAAATTTCCGTTTTCATCAAATAACAAGTCAAATTCAGTCTCTGAAAATTGATATTGCTCTTTTACAATTCCTTTTTTTCTGAGTAAAATTGAAAATAACAGTCCAATTAAAAAACCAGACAAATGCCCCTCCCATGAAATTCTATCTTCTGTTGGTAAAATAAACCAAATCATACTCCCATACAAAAAGATAACCACCAAAGACATGGCTATAAGCCTAAAATGTTTTCTAATGATACCGCTAAAGAAAATAAAGCTAAATAATAGATAAATAACACCACTGGCTCCAATATGGTAGGAATCTCTAGCAAAACTCCAGCATAAAAAACCTGTTAAAATTGTACCAACAAATAAAATTTTAAACGCTAATTCTTTGTAGAAATAAAATAAAGAAGCCATTAGGGCAAATAAAGGCGCTGAGTTGTTAAAAAGATGTGAAACATCACTATGTATAAAAGGAGACAAGAAAATACCTCTAAGTCCTTTAAAACTTCTTGGAAATATTCCATATTTATTAAAATTGTATCCAAACCTAATTTCTAACCAATAAATAAACCAAATAATACAAATTGTTACTACTGGAACTAGTAGTACATTTTTATGATAAGTAAGTGAAGCGTCAGTTTGCATGATATATAAGTATCAAAAATAAATCCATTTACTAAATTAACAACTTCTGTCATAAATCTTTACTATTTTTATAGGTATGAATGAACCTTTGGCAGAAAGAGTACGCCCAAAATTACTTAAAGATTATATAAGTCAACAACATTTGGTTGGTGACAATGGAATTTTAACTAATTTAATTAAACAAGGAATTCTCCCTTCACTAATTTTCTGGGGACCTCCGGGAATAGGAAAAACTACATTAGCCAATATTATTGCAAATTCATCCGACAGACCTTTTTTTACTTTAAGCGCGATTAGTTCAGGTGTCAAAGAAGTTAGAGAAATCATTGAAAAAGCAAAAAAAGGCCCTGGTTTATTTACTACAAAAAATCCAATTTTATTTATCGACGAAATTCATCGATTCAGTAAATCTCAGCAAGACTCTCTTTTAGGAGCCGTAGAAAAAGGATGGGTTACTTTAATTGGAGCCACAACAGAAAATCCGAGCTTTGAGGTAATTCCTGCTCTTTTGTCTAGATGTCAAGTATATATTTTAAACTCATTTGATAAAAGTGATCTTATTTTACTTTTAAAAAGAGCTCTAAAAGAAGATCGTATCCTTTCTACTAAAAAAATAATATTAAAAGAAACTGATGCCTTACTTCAAGTTTCAGGCGGAGATGCAAGAAAGTTGTTGAATATTTTTGAATTAGTTGTTGGTAATGAAGAACAAATAACGATCACTAATAAATTGGTGCTTGAAAAAATTCAGAAGAATACAATTAGATATGATAAAGCTGGAGACCAGCATTATGACATTATTTCTGCTTTTATAAAATCGATTCGAGGAAGTGATCCTAATGGAGCCGTATATTGGTTAGCGAGAATGATTGAGGGAGGTGAAGATTTAAAATTTATTGCCAGAAGGTTGTTGATTGCAGCCTCTGAGGACATAGGTAATGCAAACCCTACCGCTTTAATTTTGGCAAATAATACCTTTCAGGCCGTTTCTGTAATTGGGTATCCCGAATCTAGAATTATTTTAAGTCAATGTGCTGTGTATTTGGCAAATTCTCCAAAAAGTAATGCCTCGTACTTGGCTATTAATAAAGCGCAAAAAATTGTAAAAGAAACTGGCAATCTATCTGTGCCTATTCATTTACGTAATGCCCCTACAAAATTAATGAAAGATCTAGATTATGGTAAAAACTATAAATATGCTCACGATTATCAGGGTAATTTTACATCCGAAGAGTTTTTACCTGATACTATTATAAAAACAAAAATTTATGATCCAGGTAACAATGCTAGAGAGAATAAATTTAGGGAAGAGCTAAAAAAAATGTGGGGAGATAAATATGACTATTAAAACTTGATAAAATAGGTTTCAGTTATTAAATTATTGTCCTTGTAATATTCAGCTATCCAATAATCTCCTGACTTTACAAGTGTTCCGTTTTTATCTTTAATAAAAAACTTTTTTTCATTATTGGTCTTTAATATAACAAATATAATTGTTGGTTTGGTATTTACAAGCTGATATCCGTTCTCAATTTTTTGAGCATACAACATGGGGTAACTTGGTGTGATATTTTGCTTTTCTGTAGGCTTAGAAACGTCTACTTTATCTTTCTTTTTTCTATTGTTTTTTACTTGATCTTTATTATTTATTTGAATTGAGGCTAACATAGATGAATTATAGACAGAATCAAGATTTTGAATTGATGTAAAAGCCGTCCTTATGGATTGTCTGTATGCTCTTTCAAAATCTTTAATTTTACTGAAACCATTCTTAGAAGAATATACAATACTTCCTCTACAGTCGGTCAATTCTATATAGTTTTTAGTAACAAACATTCCGGACTCATCTTTAACATCTGCATATAAACTATTACACCTATTGATAACCAACTCTTCGGGGAGTTTTTCATTATCTAAATAAGTATTAAAACCTGCTTTGTTAAATAAAAATTTAGTGAAAGAGCTGGTTTTATATCTATCCTCCTTTTTTAAAAAATCAAAGTTGCTTTTAACGATTATGTATTTCGGAGAAATTGAGTTGTTTGATTGACTGAAAATAGATACAGAAAAGAAAAATAATAATAAAAAAGATAATTGTTTCATAGTTAATCTATTGTAATATTAAATCCAAAGTTAAGAGAAATATTATTAACAGTAGATAAATCTCTGACTCCAAAAACATTATCTAGTGCCCCAAAAATATTTAACTTACCAAGCTGCAATGCTGCTCCAGCTCCAAAAATTGCAGAGGAATAATCATTTATAGTATGAGTAAATTTGGTATGAATACTTTGTGATAATGATTTCTCATAAAAACTTGTGAAAGAAAATTGTGGCTTTAATGGTCTCATAATTGTATGCATCTGAAACCCTATTGAATTATAGTAATATTGTTTGTGGGTTTTTGCGTAGCAGAATTTATTTCTTCTTTCACCAAAACTATACTTTAGTGCTGCGTT
>JABAZK010000156.1 GCA_018608485.1 Flavobacteriaceae bacterium
CTTCCCATTTAGGGTAAACATCAGGAAAATCTAATCGGAGATCAGCCATGATAGCAACTATTGAGTTGTATAAATTACTTTTTGCAGACTGCACACTCGAGTAGTATTCTGTGTTGTTTATAGTGATAAAATTTTCATTTTTTTTATATTTCTCTCCCTGTTTAAAAAGTTTAGAGGCGGGTTTGAAAATGCCCTGTACTTCAGAATATATTTCCAACCTTCTTTTAGCAATTAGGTTTCCATTAGCAGGAATGATGATGGGTATTGTGCTGTTAGAGACAGTATCTACATAAACAGTCTTCACAACTTTAGGTGGAGCTTTTCTGATAGTACTTTTACTATTAATAATCATTTTTGAAGTATATACAGAAATTATTATGAGTATTACCCCCAAAAATGCAAGAATTATCTTTCTCATCTAAAATGTAATTTGATTATGACAAAAGTAACTTTAAGGATAAAATTAGATGTTAAATAAAACCTAAATTGATGCTCAAATCTTTAATTTTAATAGTGTGTAAACTTCAGTTAAAACATGAAAAACTCTTGCTCTTTAAAAAAGAGTTGTGTAGATGTAAACTAGTTATTCCAGCGCGATAGCAGTTTTTTAAAAAATTTCACTTCATTGCGTGAATGTTTAAAGAAAAAATTATTAGAATTTTACAATCAAATTAGGAAATTTTAATTAATGTATTTTGATTATATTTACTATAGATATTGAATGTTAAAACACTAAAAATTGATTTTCAAAAACACTTGTTTATTTGTTTTTCTAGCTTTTTTGTCTATTCCAAATGTAAAGGCACAAGAATCATCAATTTTTGATGTTGCTAGAAATGGAACTTTAATGGAAGTTAAGGCGTTAACTAAAAATAATCCTGATATTATTAACAACCTAAGTAAAGAGGGGTATTCTGTTCTAACACTGGCATGTTATTATAGTAACAACGATGTTGCTAGTTACTTAATTGAACATGTAAAAGATATTAATTCAAAAAGTGGTTATGGTACTCCTTTAATGGCAGCAACAGTTAAAAAAAATAGATATTTGGTAAAATTACTTTTAGAAAAAAATGCCAATCCAAATTTGACAGATCAAAACAATTCTACGGCACTCCATTTTTCCGTGATTTTTAATCAACAAGAAATTATTGAGCTGCTAATGAAGTATAAAGCAAACCCAAACATAAAAGATAATAGAGGGAATACAGCCCTAGACTACGCAAAAATTACAAACAACAGCAATATTATTCAACTCTTAAAATAACTCTCACATGAAAAAAACACTACTTATTCTTTTCTTAATAACTTCATCTTCTTTGTTTGCCCAAAGTTTTTCTACGGGAACACAAACCTTGACGTCTGGATTAACTGCTAACATAAACATAGACAATGATACAGGCACAACTACTCTAACATTGGCTGGCCCATCTAATAAATGGTTTGGTATTGGTTTTGGGAATTCAAATATGAATGGTACAGATATATTTATGACAAATGGAAGTTCTATTCGAGATGCTTATTCTACATCTAATGGACAACCTCAAGCAGATTCATCCCCAGAAAGTGGGGATTGGACATTGGTGTCTAATACTGTTTCAAGTAGTACAAGAACTATTGTTGCTACTAGAGCTAATGATACCGGAAATTCTAACGATCATACTTTTAGTGCATCTGCAGGTTCTCTAACTGTAATCTGGGCAATAGGGGCCTCTTCACAATATTCATCAGGTCACAGTAATAGAAGTGCTACAACACTCAGTGTATCTCTAGGAATTTCTGAAAACAATTTATTAAATTTTGAGATGTATCCTAACCCTGTATCAGATCTATTAAACATTCAGTTACCAACAGGTACTGAAAAAGCAGAGGTTGGTGTTTTTGATTATACAGGAAGATTGGTGTCATCAAAAACAATCTCATCTAATGATACTGCAATTGATGTTCAAAAAATTTCCAAAGGAATTTATATGATTAGAGTAGCTACCAATACTAAAATTGGGGTACAAAGATTTATTAAAAAATAGTCCTTTCTTTTTTAAATATAAACCGATTGTGTAAGCAATCGGTTTTTTTTATCTCTTTTTATATTTAATAGTATTATACAAAAATTAGCATTGAAATTGTTTTATGTGTCTTACATGTTGTTTTTGGTCGAAAAAGTTGATTTCATTATTTAAAAAAAAATATATTTAATACTAAATATTTTTAACTTTTTAATGATGACCTTCACTAGAAAAATAGTCCTTATACTTTTTTTGACTACTTCATTTTCTTTGTTTTCACAAAGTTTTTCTACTGGAACTCAAACA
This sequence comes from Flavobacteriaceae bacterium, assembly GCA_018608485.1. Taxonomy (GTDB): domain Bacteria; phylum Bacteroidota; class Bacteroidia; order Flavobacteriales; family Flavobacteriaceae; genus Polaribacter. The sequence continues at coordinate 2,313 of JABAZK010000156.1, forward strand.
TTGCTTTCGGGATTAACTGCAAATATTACTATAGACGGAGAAACTTTTACAACTACTTTAACATTAACTGGCCCCTCTGATGTTTGGCTAGCAATTGGTTTTGGAAATGAAGAAATGAACGGAACAGATATTTTTATGACAGATGGAGATACTATTCGAGATGCTTATTCAGAGCCAGGCCCATCCTCTTCTTTAGAGAGACCAATACCACCGGCAGATTCCTCCTCAAATGAAAGTGGAGACTGGACTTTAATTTCAAATACTGTATCTGATAATGAAAGAACCATTGTTGCCAGTAGAATTAATGATACCCAAGATTCACAAGATTATGTTTTTAGTGCTTCAGCCGGGTCATTATCTATAATTTATGCAATGGGTGGTACTTCAACATACGCCTGGCATGGTCCAGACAACAGAGGCGGTACACTACTAAGTGTTACCTCTTTAGGAATCACTAAAAATACTTTACTAAGTTTTGAGATGTATCCAAATTCTGTCTCAGATAAATTAAACATTCAGTTACCAACAGGTACTGAAAAAGCAGAGGTTGGTGTTTTTGATTACACAGGAAGATTGATTTTATCAAAAACCATCTCATCTAATAATACTACTATAGATGTTCAAAAAATTTCTAAAGGAATTTATGTTATTAGAGTATCCACCAATAGTAAAATTGGAGTTCAAAGATTTTTAAAAAAATAATAGTCCCTTTTTTAAACAAAAACCGATTGTGAAAACAATCGGTTTTTTTTATCCCTTTTTTAAAGTTAGTTTTGTAGAAAATAGTCCCTTAAGCTAAAAATATGAACTATATACTTTTTGACAGTGATGTTAGAAACTCACTATTACCTTTTACCTATACTAGACCTGTAGCAGACATTCGTATTGGAATTTTAACCATTCGTGAAAAATGGGAAAAATTTTTAGGTTTTACGACAACATCTATCACAGAAGAATATTTGGAAGATAAATATCCAATGGTAGAGTTAGATCATAATATATTAATTAATGCTTCCTTTTTGCCAACTAAAAATTTGGTAAAACAAGTAAGTAATCTGACAAATAATCAAGCAATTTTTAAAGGTGAACAGGTAATTGCCTTCTTTACTTCTGATACTCAAGAGCGTGTAGATTTTGATTCTTATGAACAAGTAGAGTTTAAAGAAGAAGTTGTTCAAATAAAAAACACTTGGGATATTTTTTCTTTAAACGACAAAGCAATTCAAGCCGATTTTGATTTACTAACTGAAGGAAGAACTTCACAGCCTATACCTGTTGGAGTTCATGCAATTCAGGAACAAAATATCTTTATAGAGCAAGGAGCTACTGTTTCTTACTCATCATTAAATGCCTCTAAAGGACCAATATATATTGGTAAAGATTCAGAAATTATGGAAGGTAGTTTGGTTAGAGGACCATTTGCTTTAGGAGAGAACTCTATTTTAAAAATGGGGACTAAGGTTTACGGTGCAACTACCGTTGGCCCTTTCAGTAAAATTGGAGGAGAGGTTAATAATTCTGTGTTGTTTGGTTATGCAAGTAAAGGTCATGAGGGGTTTCTTGGAAACTCTGTCTTGGGTGAATGGTGTAATATTGGTGCAGATTCTAATACGTCTAATTTAAAGAATAATTACGCGGAGGTAAAACTATGGAATTATCAAGAAGAAAGATTTACAAATACAGGTCTTCAATTTTGCGGACTAATGATGGGAGATCATTCTAAATGTGGTATCAATACCATGTTTAATACTGGGACTGTTATAGGGGTTAGTGCTAATATTTTTGGTAGCGGATTTCCAAGAAATTTTGTTCCCTCATTTAGTTGGGGAGGTGCAACAGGTTTTACAACTTACCAACTTAAAAAAGTTTTTGAGGTAGCTAAAGTTGTTATGAATCGTAGAGGCTTGGAGCTTTCAGAAACAGATGAAAAAATATTACATCATGTTTTTGATGAAACTTCAAAAAACAGAACTTCCTAGTCTTAGAAGTGTAAGATAACCTTATCTATTTTTATTTTTTTTAATTCTTGCGCTGTTTAGTATTTTACTTAAACGATTATACTACTGGCATAACAATTGATTTTATTAGTTTAGTAACAGTCTTGTTTTATACATATAACACTGTTTATCAAATGTTTATAAGTTAAATATCATTTTATATTGAATTTTAATATAAAATTCAGTGTCATAATGACAGATTAAATACATATGAGTAAATCAAAAATAGTAACATTAGACAGTTTGTCGCTATCCAATATATTAAATGAAGATTCTGAGTTAATTCCATTGATGACTCCTGAAGATGAGGAGATTATTAATAAAGAGGATATTCCAGAAACTCTATCCATATTACCACTCAGAAATACTGTATTATTTCCAGGAGTAGTCATCCCTATTACAGCCGGAAGAGATAAATCTATTCAATTAATTAATGATGCAAATAAAGGAGATAAAGTAATTGGAGTTGTTGCTCAAAAAGATGGAGATATAGAAAATCCAACATCTGAAGATATCTACAAAACTGGTGTAGTTGCGCAAATTTTACGAGTTTTAAAAATGCCTGATGGGAATACTACAGTAATTATTCAAGGTAAAAAGCGTTTTGAAATTGAGGAACTTATTCAAGAAGAACCTTATTTAGTTGCAAAAGTTCAGGAGGCTAAGGAGGATAAAGATGTAGATGATCCAAAAGAATTTGGAGCCATTATAGACTCTATAAAAGAACAAGCGCTCGAGGTTATTAAAGAAAATCCTATGTTGCCATCGGAAGCTTCTTTTGCCATTAAGAATATTCAAAGTGATTCTTTTTTAGTGAATTTTATCTCCTCTAATATGGAGTTAAGCGTGATGCAGAAACAAGTTATTTTGGAGAAAGATAACTTAAAAGAAAGAGCATTATTAACACTTAAAAATCTTAACAAAGAGTTACAAAAACTTCAATTACGTAACGATATACAATCCAAAACACGCTCAGATTTAGATCAACAACAAAGAGAATATTATCTAAATCAGCAGTTAAAAACTATTCAAGAAGAATTAGGAGGTGTAAACAACGATGCCGAATTAGATGAAATGCGAAAAAAAGCAAGATCTAAAAAATGGACAAAAGATGTTGGAGAAACCTTTGATAAAGAATTAGCAAGACTCAGAAGAATGAACCCTCAAATGGCCGAATATGGTGTTCAAAGAAATTATCTTGAGTTGATGTTAGAATTACCTTGGGGGATATTTTCTGATGATAAATTTAATTTAAAAGAAGCTGTAAAGATTCTGGATAGAGATCATTTTGGATTAGAAAAAGTTAAAGAACGTATTATTGAACATTTAGCAGTTTTAAAATTAAGAGGAGATATGAAATCTCCAATTATTTGTTTGTATGGTCCTCCGGGGGTTGGAAAAACATCTTTAGGTAAATCTGTTGCTGAATCTTTGGGACGAAAATATGTTAGAATGTCTTTAGGAGGCCTTCGTGATGAGGCTGAAATAAGAGGGCATAGAAAAACATATATTGGAGCTATGCCTGGTCGTTTGATTCAAAACTTAAAAAAAGCAGGAACTTCTAATCCAGTATTTGTACTAGATGAAATTGACAAATTAGGACAAAGTCATCAAGGAGATCCATCATCAGCAATGTTAGAAGTATTAGATCCAGAACAAAATACAGAGTTTTATGACAATTATTTAGAGGTTGGTTTTGATTTATCAAAAGTTTTATTCATAGCTACAGCTAATAACTTGGGTCAAATTCCGTGGGCACTTAGAGATAGAATGGAAATAATTAATGTTACTGGATACACTATTGAGGAGAAAATAGAAATTGCCAAAAGACATTTATTACCCAAGCAGTTAAAAGAACATGGATTAACTGCAAAAGAAATTAAAGTAGGAAAAGCACAGCTTGAAAAAATTGTTGAAGGATATACCCGTGAATCTGGTGTAAGAGGTTTAGAAAAACAAATAGCTAAAGTAGTTCGTTTTGCTGCTAAATCTATTGCTCTAGAGGAGTCATATAACATTGCTGTTACCAATGATGATATAGAAACAATTCTAGGAGCTCCAAGATTAGAAAGAGATAAATACGAGAATAATGAAGTTGCTGGTGTTGTAACTGGTTTAGCTTGGACTAGTGTAGGAGGAGATATTTTATTCATTGAATCTATTTTATCGAATGGAAAAGGGGCACTTACAATTACAGGAAATTTAGGAAAAGTAATGAAAGAATCGGCTACCATAGCCATGGAATACATTAAAGCAAATGCAATTGAATTTGGAATAGATCCAGAAATAATTGAGAAGTATAATGTTCATATTCATGTTCCAGAGGGGGCTACTCCAAAAGATGGTCCAAGTGCAGGAGTTACTATGTTAACTTCATTAGTTTCAGTATTTACCCAACGCAAAGTGAAAAATAAGTTAGCCATGACTGGTGAAATAACTCTGCGAGGAAAAGTATTACCTGTAGGTGGAATCAAAGAAAAAATTCTAGCTGCAAAAAGAGCAAATATCAAGGAAATAATGCTTTGTAAAGACAATGAAAAAGATATTGCAGATATAAAAAAGAGTTATTTAAAAGGATTAAAATTTCATTATGTAACGGAGATGCATGAAGTTATTAATCTTGCCCTTACAAAACAAAAAGTAAAGAATGCAAAGAAATTTAACTAAAAAAAGCCACTTTTAAAGTGGCTTTTTTATTGTATGAATAGTTTCCTGTACAACGCCAATGTATCTTCTACTGTGTCATGAATGTGATATACTTTATCCATTCTTTTTTTTGCGTTATTTCCCATTTGAACTCTTAGTTCTGGATTATTCACCAGTTTAGAAATAGCTTTTCCAAGCAACTTGGGTTCTTTAATTGGGGTAACAATTCCCGAAGTTTCATCAATTAATTCAGTACAACCACCAGCGTTAGTCATTATAATGGGTTTGGCTACGCACATAGCTTCACTAATGGCTCTACCAAATCCTTCACTTATTGAGGTTTGAACATATATATCACTACCTTTTATTAAGGAGACTGCATCTGGGCGAAGACCTAACAAATGAATATTATTTTTTACAGGACTTGCGTGTTTACACTTGTTTAGATTTGTTGCATCAGTTTCTTTTCCGAAAACAACAAAATGAACTTTTTTTTCTGTTGTTATGTAGGCAGATGAATTTATAAAATCAGTAATTCTTTTATTCTTAGTGTTGCTTCCAGCTAAAGCTACAATAATACTATCTTTTGGTATTCCTATAGAACTAAAATCAAAAGGAATAACATCTTTGAACCAGTTAGGGTTATATCCTTTATATATTTTAACAACTTTATTTTTATTTTTTTTAAAAAGTTGTTTTTTTACATGTTCAAAAACATAAATACTGTTGCATATAATTTTATCAACTCTTGGATTTAAGTAGGTTAGGTATGAGCTTAGATCATGCCAGTACAAGCTAGCAGACCCAAAGTAGGTAATTAATTTTACATTTTCTTTTTTAACTGAAAGAACACAGTTTCTAAGAGATTTTCCATCTAAGACATGTAGAATATCGATACGGTCATTTTTAATAATATTTTTTACGTCTTTAATGTATTGCTGGTCAATAGATTTTTTCGGAAAGATATTAGAATTAGCAACTCCTTTATTGTCGAAAAATAGTTTGATTTGGTCGCTAAAAAAACCAATTACTTTGATATTAACACCTTTGTTTTTTAATAAACAAATCATTTCAATTTGAGCTCTATAGACACTAAAAGGACCTTTACAATTAATTGTTGTTAATACATTCATCTGTAGTTCTTTTGTAATTCCATAGATAAGTTTTCCTCTAAGAATACTATTTGAAAATTTTCTTAGATAATTCCCAATATACATCCATTTCTGATAATGTCATTTCAGATAATTCTTTTCCTTCTTTTTTTGCAGCTTTTTCTAGATATTGAAACCGATTGATAAACTTTTTATTTGTTTTTTCTAGGGCATTTTCAGGATTTATGTCAATAAATCGAGCAAAATTTATCATCGAAAATAATACGTCTCCAAACTCTGATTCTATAGAATCTTTACACCCTTTTTTTATCTCTTCATTTAATTCTGTGATTTCTTCTTGTACCTTTTCCCAAACTTGAGAGGGCTCTTCCCAATCAAACCCAACTCCTGCAACTTTATCCTGAATTCTGTTGGCTTTAACTAAAGCAGGCAAGCTTTTGGGAACACCTTCTAATACGGAATTTTTTCCTTCTTTTAGTTTAAGTTTTTCCCAGTTTTCTTTTACCTCACTCTCATCTTTAACTACTACATCTCCGTAGATATGGGGATGTCTAGCTATTAATTTATCAGAAATTGCATTGGCTACATCTCCAATATCAAAGGCTTTTTTTTCAGACCCAATCTTAGCATAAAAAACAAGATGGAGTAAAACATCTCCAAGTTCATTTTTTATTTCATTTAGGTCATTTTCTAAAATAGCATCAGCAAGTTCATAAGTCTCTTCTATAGTTAAATGCCTTAAAGACTCTAGTGTTTGTTTTTTATCCCAAGGACACTTCTCTCGAAGATCATCCATGATGTCTAACAAACGATTGAAAGCTGCTAAATGCTGTTTTCTTGAATTCATTTACACTGTTTCTGAGTTTTCTTCAGAAGCTTCAACAACAGAAAAGTTTATACCAGAGGATACTAATATATTGTACCATTGTATCACTTTTTTAATATTAGAGGTGTATACTCGATCTTCATCGTAATCTGGAAGTATCTCAGAGAAAAAAGATGTTAGTTTTTTACCACTCTCTTTGTGGTTTATTGCTTCTTTTCCTTCTGTTTTCTCATACATTGTTTTAAAAACAGTTAGTAAAGGTACTTCCTCCTCATAGGTGTAAATTGCAATGTTTTCCAACAAACTAACATTGTTAGTAGATGGTATTGGAAATCTTTTTTTATCAACAAGAGATTCTACGATAAATCCAGATTTTGTTTGAGAAATTGCATGGAATAACCCTGGTTTTCCTGCAACTGAAATAATTTTATTGAATTCCATATGTGTTTAAATTTTTATATTTGGAAAGCGCATTCTATAGCTTGAGCTTATCTTTCCCAATGATATTTTTTCTAATTTCTTTTTTAAAATTCTCTTTTTTAATGAAGAGAGCTTATCTGTAAATAATATTCCTTCAAGATGATCATATTCGTGCTGAAATACCCTTGCAGCAAGACCATTTAATGTTTTAGAATGTTTTTCGAAATTTTCATCAACATATTCAAAACTTACAGTTTCTTGTCTAAAAACATCCTCTCTAATATCTGGAATACTCAAACAACCTTCAGCAAAAGCCCATTCATCACCCTCTTGATTAGTAATCGTTGGATTGATAAAAACTTCCTTAAATTCCTTTAGTTGATTTCTCTCTAATTCAGAGATGTCTTTGTCATCTGCAAAAGGTGTTGCATCAATGATAAAAATACGAACAGATTTTCCTATTTGTGGAGCAGCTATTCCAACACCACTAGCATTATACATGGTCTGTTTCATATTTTCAATTAACTCCTTTAAATTTGGGTAATCTGGCCCAATTTCTTTGGCAACTCTTCTCAAAACAGGATCTCCGTAGGCCACAACAGGTAAAATCATAAACTTTATAAAATTTTGGCAAAAATACGAAGAAAGGAATATGTAGAAAACTTATTTACTGTATAAATAAGATTGTAGAATAATAGTAGCACTAATCTCATCAACTAACCCTTTATTTCTTCGTTGTTTTTTTTTCAATCCGCTATCAATCATTGTTTGCACAGCCATTTTAGATGTAAATCGCTCGTCTATCCTAACAATAGGTATAGTAGGTATAGAATTTTTAAGATGTTTTAAAAAACTAAAAATATGTTTTTCGCTTTCGCTATCTGTATTATTCATCTGTCTTGGTTTTCCAACAATAAACAATTCAACGATTTCTTTATTAGTGTAATCAATTAAAAATTTAATTAACTCATCTGTTTTTACAGTAGTTAATCCAGAAGCAATAATTTGTAGTTCGTCAGTAACAGCAATTCCTGTTCTAATTTCTCCAAAATCAATTGCTAAAATTCTAGGCATACATAATAATTTAATGCAAAAATAGCGATTTTAAACATGATATTTATTTTTGTTTAAAAAATGTATCTTCGCAATAAAGAGCTATAATGTGTGTTATATTTGTAACATATTTTAACTGATAAATTGAATCAAATTCAATATAATTAATTTAATGAAACTGTTACAAGAAATTATTGAACAAGCGTGGGAAGATAGATCTCTTTTAAAAGAAGATAAAACTGTCAATGCTATTAGAGAGGTAGTTAATTTGTTAGATGTTGGATCGCTGCGTGTAGCAGAACCAAATGAAACTGACTGGCAAGTTAATGAATGGGTAAAGAAGGCTGTAGTCTTGTATTTCCCTATTCAAAAAATGGAAACGTTAGAAGCGGGTATATTTGAGTATCATGACAAAATTCCACTAAAAAGAAATTTTGAATCTAGAGGAATAAGAGTAGTTCCAAATGCTGTAGCTAGACATGGTGCCTTTATAGCACCTGGTACTATCTTAATGCCTAGTTATGTTAATATTGGTGCATACGTTGATAAAGGAACTATGGTAGACACGTGGGCTACTGTTGGAAGTTGTGCTCAGATTGGCAAAAATGTTCACTTGTCTGGAGGTGTTGGAATAGGAGGGGTTTTAGAGCCGCTTCAAGCCTCTCCTGTAATTATTGAAGATGGAGCCTTCATAGGTTCTAGATCAATTGTAGTAGAAGGAGTTAGAGTATGTAGAGAAGCTGTATTAGGTGCTAATGTAGTATTAACAATGAGCACAAAAATTATTGATGTAACTGGTGATACTCCCATTGAGATGAAAGGGTTGGTTCCTGAGAGAAGTGTGGTGATCCCCGGTAGCTACACTAAAAAATTTACTGCCGGTGATTATCAAGTTCCATGCGCATTAATTATTGGAAAACGAAAAGAAAGCACCAATAAAAAAACATCTTTAAATGATGCGCTACGAGAATATGATGTAGCTGTATAAGAAAAATGAAAATTACAGCAATCATACCAACATTAAATGAAGAAGTTCATATTGAAGATTCTATAAAATCAGTTGATTTTGCAGATGAAATTATTGTGATAGATTCATTTAGTCAAGACTCAACTGTTGAGATTGCGAAAAAATACAATGTAAAAATTATTCAACGTGTCTTTGATGATTTTTCCTCACAAAAGAATTTTGCCATAGATCTTGCAACAAATGATTGGATCTATATTTTAGATGCCGATGAAAGAGTTACTCCAGAACTAAAAAAAGAAATTCTAAATATAGATGAAACTTCTACAAAATTTGTTGGATTTTACGTTAGGAGAAACTTTTATCTTGGAAATAAACAAATAAAATATACAGGGTGTCAAAGAGATAAAGTCATTCGCTTATTTCGTAGAAGTAAATGTAGATATAACGGTCTTAAAGTTCATGAAACAATAAATGCTGAAGGAGCTCTTGGGTTTTTTAAAAATAAAGTTGACCATTTTTCATATAGAGATTTTGATCATTACATGACTAAACAAAAATTATATGCTCAAATTCAAGCACAACAATTACATGATAAAGGACAGAAAGTAAGGTTATTTCATTTATTTGTAAAACCTCTGGTTACTTTTATCATTCATTTTATCATCCGATTGGGGTTTTTAGACGGGTATGCAGGGTATTTAATATCAAAAATAAGAGCATATAGAGTATTAGATAGGTATATGAATCTTTGGTATTTAAATAATAAAAAAAATAATAGCAACACCATCACATGAAAATAATAATACTAGCTGCTGGAATTGGTTCTAGATTAGGAAATCCTTTCCCAAAACCTTTAACACCCTTAAAAGATGGAAAAAGTATCATGCAACGACAAATTAATAATATTACAACCTATTTTGATGTAAATGATATAACCACAGTGGTAGGCTTTAAAAAGAATTTAATTATGGAGCAATTTCCAGAGGTAAATTACGTCTATAATCCATTTTTTGATAGAACAAATACCTCTAAAAGTTTGTTGCGAGCATTGAAAAAACATCGAGGTAATTCTATTTTGTGGTTTAACGGAGACGTTGTATTTGACCATCAATTATTATCGTTATTATTAGAAGATATTAATAACAATCAATCGTTTGTTTCAGTTAACACACAAAGTGTTTCTGATGAAGAGGTAAAATATACCCTCAAAGACGGGTATGTTCAGTATCTTTCAAAAGAAGTGAAAAATGGATTGGGTGAAGCTGTTGGGATCAATTTTATTTCCTTTAATGATCTAGATGTATTTATTAATCAGCTTGAAACATGTGATGACAATGATTATTTTGAAAAAGGGCTAGAAATGGCAATTGCTAATGATCATTTAAAATTGAAGGTGATAGATATTTCTAAATATAATTGCATAGAAGTAGATTTTAAAGAAGATTTAAAGAACGCTAATGAAATAGTATAATTACTAATTATGAAGACTATTTTATTTTGTATGAATCCATATTCTTTTGGAATTTTAGAACCCGTTATGCAAGTTTTAAAAGAAAAAAAGTATGAATTCATCTGGTTTGTAAGAACAGCTATCTTGGAGAAATTTCCATATCAAGATCAAAGATTCACATCTAAAATTGAAGATTTAGTTCGTTTTAATAGTGATGCTATTTTTGTTCCAGGAAATGAAGTCCCTCATTATCTCAGAGGTGTTAAAACTCAAGTTTTTCATGGCTTAGCCGGAGAAAAAAAAGGACATTTTAGAA
>JABAZK010000178.1 GCA_018608485.1 Flavobacteriaceae bacterium
CTGTATCAAAATCTGTAGAAACAGTTTCAGGATTACAGTTTATCATGATGGTTTCGTAGCCACATTCTGCTGCTGCTAAAACTCCGTGAACACAACAATAATCAAACTCTATTCCTTGCCCAATTCTGTTAGGTCCTGATCCTAAAACAACAATTTTCTTTTTATCTGTTACTACACTTTCATTGTGAACATATACCTCTCCGGAAGCTGTTTCAACAGCATTCTCAAAAGTAGAATAATAATACGGTGTTTTGGCTGTAAATTCTGCAGCACAAGTATCAACTAATTTATAGACTCTTTGAATATTAAGTTGGTCTCTTTTTTTATAGACTTGACTTTCTAAACAACCTAGCATATGAGCTATCTGGCGATCTCCATATCCTTTTTGCTTAGCTTCTAACAATAGCTCTTTGTCTAAAGAATCTATGGTATAGGTAGCTATTTCTTTTTCAAGTTGAAATAACTCTTCGTACTGTTTAAGATACCACATATCAATTTTTGTGATATCATATATTTGACTCAAAGGAATCCCTAACGCTATAGCGTCATAAATTACAAAAACACGATCCCATGAAGCATTAGTTAACTTATCTATGATTTGATTATAATCCGTGTACCCTTTTCCATCAGCTCCTAAACCATTTCTTTTAATTTCAAGCGATTGAGTAGCTTTATGAAGTGCTTCTTGAAAAGATCTACCAATCCCCATCACCTCTCCAACTGCTTTCATTTGAAGACCAAGAGTTCTATCTGATCCTTCAAACTTATCAAAGTTCCAACGAGGTATTTTAACGATAACATAATCTAACGTAGGCTCAAATAATGCCGATGTAGACTTCGTAATTTGATTGTCTAACTCATCTAAAGTATAACCGATAGCTAGTTTTGTAGCTATTTTTGCAATTGGATATCCCGTAGCTTTACTGGCCAAAGCAGAGGAACGAGAAACACGAGGATTAATTTCTATAGCGATAATTTCCTCTTTTTCGTCAGGTGATACTGCAAACTGAACATTACATCCACCTTCAAAATCGCCAATACTTCGCATCATCTTAATAGACATGTCTCGCATTTTCTGAAAAGTTTTATCAGAAAGTGTCATCGCCGGAGCTACAGTAATGGAATCACCTGTATGAATACCCATTGGATCCATATTTTCTATGGAACAAATTATAACTACATTGTCATTCTTGTCTCTCAATAATTCTAATTCGTACTCCTTCCAACCCATCATTGCCTTGTCTATCATGACTTCATGAATAGGAGAAATTTCGAGACCTCTTCGAAGTAATTTATCAAAATCTTCCTCCTCATATACAATAGCAGCACCAGCACCACCTAATGTGTATGAAGCTCTAATACATAAAGGAAAACCAAACTCTTGAGCTATCTCTTTTCCCTTTAAAAATGAGGTAGCTGTGGCTTGAGGTGCCATTCCAACCCCAATCTCACCCATTAATTCTCTAAACTTCTCTCGATCTTCGGTGATATTAATGGCATCTATATCTACACCAATTAATTTTACATCATGATCTTCCCATATTCCTTTCTCATCTGCCTCTATACATAAATTTAATGCAGTTTGACCTCCCATAGTTGGCAACACAGCATCTATTTGAGGATGTTCGTTTAGGATTTTCAAAATAGACTTCGTAGTCAGTGGCAATAAATACACATGATCAGCCATTGAGGGGTCTGTCATGATGGTTGCCGGATTAGAATTAATTAATATCGTTTCAATTCCATCTTCTGTCAAAGATCTCAGAGATTGTGATCCTGAATAATCAAACTCACAAGCTTGACCAATTACTATTGGACCTGAACCGATAATTAAAATAGATTTTAAATCTTCTCTTTTGGGCATGATTTTGTTTTAATGTTTTTTCTCGTTTTGTAAAAATACTTCGATAGATGGTATAAAAAAAGGTGTTACTTAAAAAAGCAACACCCATATTATTAACAATTGTTAATCATTATTTTTTTGGTCTAGATTCAGATGAAACAGAGATTTTTTTCCTTCCTTTTGCTCTTCTCCGAGCTAATACCTTTCTACCATTAGCAGAGGCCATTCTTTCCATGAAACCATGTTTGTTTCTTCTCTTTCTTTTTGATGGCTGAAACGTTCTTTTCGGCATTGTATATATTTTTAAAAAGTATTCTTACTATTAGTTTGTTATTTAACGATATTCACCTCGTTAAAAGCGTGCGCAAATATACAACTGTTTTTATTTTTGACAAATACTAAGTCTAAAAAAATTAAAAATATTTATAATCCTTCCTTACAGGGATTTTTATTAAATGTTTTTTGATGTTTTTGTTTGTGAGAAAATCAAGAGTTAGTACTTTTGCTCAAACCTAACAAAACATGAACAAAACCAAATACGTTTTCGTCACTGGAGGCGTAACCTCTTCGCTTGGAAAAGGAATCATAGCTGCATCTTTAGCAAAACTTCTACAAGCACGTGGATTTTCTGTTACTATTCAAAAGTTAGATCCCTACATAAACATAGATCCAGGTACTTTGAATCCATACGAACATGGTGAATGTTATGTTACAGATGATGGTGCTGAAACTGACCTAGATTTAGGACATTATGAGCGTTTCCTTAATATTCCTACATCACAGGCAAATAACGTTACTACTGGTAGAATTTATCAATCTGTTATTGATAAAGAAAGAAAAGGAGAGTTTTTAGGAAAAACTGTACAAGTAATTCCTCACATAACTGACGAAATAAAACACCGTGTGCAAATATTAGGGAATACTGGTGATTTTGATATTGTAATAACAGAAATTGGAGGAACTGTTGGAGATATTGAATCTTTGCCATATGTAGAATCTGTTCGTCAATTACTATGGGAATTGGGTGAAGAAAATGCAATAGTTATTCATTTAACGCTTATTCCTTATCTAGCTGCAGCTGGTGAGCTTAAAACAAAACCTACACAACATTCTGTAAAAACATTAATGCAGAGTGGTGTAAACCCTGATGTACTGGTTTGCAGAACCGAACATGAAATCTCAGATGATATAAAAAGAAAATTAGCATTATTTTGTAATGTAAAAAAAGAGGATGTAATTCAATCTCTAGACGCATCTACTATTTATGATGTTCCTAACTTAATGTTTGAAGAAGGCTTAGATACTGTTGTTCTCAAAAAACTAAAATTAAGTGAAGAAAAACAACCAATTTTAACCGTTTGGAATAATTTCTTAAAAAAATATAAAAATCCAACATCAACAGTTGAAGTTGGTCTTATTGGTAAATATGTAGAATTACAAGACTCATACAAATCTATTTCTGAAGCATTAATTCATGCCAGTGCTTCCAATGAAACTAAAGTTACTATTCGCTGGATTCATTCAGAAGATCTAACTCCTGGAAATGTTTCTGAACATTTGAAAGGACTGAATGGAATTTTAGTTGCTCCTGGGTTTGGAGACCGAGGTATTGAAGGTAAAATTAAAGCGGTTCAATATGCAAGAGAGAATAATATTCCATTTTTTGGAATCTGTCTGGGTATGCAAATGGCAGTTATAGAGTACTCTAGAAATGTTTTAGGTTTGGCAGAAGCGAACTCTACAGAAATGAACGAACATACTTCTCACCCTGTAATTTGTTTAATGGAGGATCAAAAGGAAGTTACAAAAAAAGGTGGCACCATGCGATTGGGAGCTTGGGACTGCGAAATTTCGGAAGGATCTAATGTATTTAAAGCTTACAAAAAAACAATGATTAGCGAAAGACATAGACATCGCTATGAGTTTAACAATGAGTATTTAAAATTTCTGAGCCCAAAAGGAATGCAAACTACTGGAGTAAATCCAAAAACAGGGTTGGTAGAAATTATTGAAATTCCAAATCATCCCTGGTTTGTAGGTGTTCAATACCACCCAGAATACAAGAGTACTGTTTTAAATCCACATCCTTTATTTGTTGATTTTGTTAAAGCTGCTCTTCAGCATTCTAAATAATGGAATACTGTTTGCATTATATAGGTATAATTAATTAAAACACTGATATTCCTCCTATGAGGAGTCATTTTATTACATTTGTCATCGCTTTCAAAATTTTTAGGGAGCAAAAATGACAACTTGACATTTTAAAATATATGGAAGAAAAAAAATTTGATGTTAATTCCTTTATAGGAATGATTCTTATAGGAGGTATTCTTTTTTGGTGGATGAGTTCTAACCAACCAGAAATTGATCAAAACACAAAAAATACCACAGAGCAAGTAACAGAAGTTCCAAAAAACAACACCAACTCAACAACAGGTACTATTCCTGTAATTGAAAGTGATTCTTTAAAACAAGCTAATTTACAAAACCAACTTGGTGCTTTTGCAAGTAGTGTTATTAATGGGAATGAAGGAACAACCACTTTAGAAAATGAATTATTACTTCTAAAAATTAATAATAAAGGAGGGCAAATTACTGAAGCCGTTATTAAAGGTTATGAAACTCATGATTCACTACCTCTTCACATGATTAAAGACAACAATGCGAGCTTTAATATTAATTTTGGCACAACAGACAACAGAATTTTAAATACCAAAGACTTATTTTTTGAACCATCACTAACAAATAATGGTTCTTCTCAAGTTCTCTCGATGAAATTGAAAGTTTCAGATACTCAATTTTTAGAATATAGATATGAGATGACCGATGATTACATGGTAAACTTTGCTGTAAGATCTCAAGGCTTAAGTACTGTAATAAATTCATCTAACACTATCAATTTAGATTGGTCTTTGAAAGGGTATCGTCATGAGAAAAGTATAAGTACTGAAAACACAATGTACTCATATTATTATTACAAATCTGATAATGAGGTAGACTATTTAGCTAGTGAGGATAATGATATTGTTAATGATGTAGATTGGGTTTCTTACAAACAACATTTTTTCTCATCTATTTTAGTATCTGATACTCCTTTTAACAATGCAGCTATTGCCTCACAAGATTTAGTTAAAGATGAAGCAATAGATAGTGTATTTACAAAAAAATATAGCTTAAAAACTCCATTAGAATTAACAAACGGAGAATTGAATTACAATATGAAGTGGTACTACGGACCATCTGATTATAAGAAGCTATCTAACTATGAAGGAACAAATCTTAACGAAACAGCTGATTTAGGTTGGGGTATTTTTGGGACAATTAACAGATGGATATTTATACCCATTTTTGGAATGCTGGAAGGTTTTATGGGTAATTACGGTTTAATCATCATTTTAATGACCATCGTAGTTAGAATTATTATGTCTCCACTTGTATACAAATCATATGTATCAAGTGCAAAAATGAAAGTAATCCGTCCAGAATTAAATGCATTAAATGAAAAATACCCTGGTAAAGAAAATGCGATGAAGCGCCAACAGGAAACCATGGCGGTTCAACGAAAAGCTGGAGTGAGCATGTTGTCTGGATGTATACCTGCATTATTACAAATGCCAGTATTCTTTGCCTTATTTAAGTTTTTCCCTTCTAACATAGCATTAAGAGGTAAAAGTTTTTTATGGGCTAATGATTTATCATCTTATGATACCGTTTTTAACTTACCATTTAAAATTCCTTTTTATGGAGATCACGTAAGTTTATTTCCTATACTTGCTTCTATAGCAATTTTCTTTTACATGAAAATGAATCAGAGTCAGCAAATGAATATGCAAGCTCCAACCCAGGAAGGAATGCCAGATATGGGTAAAATGATGAAGTATATGATTTACTTCTCTCCTATTATGATGTTATTCTTCTTTAATAATTATGCTAGTAGCTTAAGTTTATACTATTTTGTTTCTAATCTACTAACCATTACTATTATGTTAGTGATTAAAAACTATGTGATTGATGAAGCTAAGATTCATGCTCAAATTGAAGAAAACAAAAAACGTCCTGAAAAGAAAAAGAGTAAGTTTAGACAGCGTTTAGACGACGCAATGAAACAAGCTCAAGAACAACAAACAAAAAGAAAATAAATTACTTTATATTAAAACCAAAAAAACCCGAAATATAGTTTCGGGTTTTTTTGGTTTTAATAAGTTTATAGATTTATTAATATTAAATGTGTGGTTTAAAACTATGAAGACTTTAGCTTTCCGTAATACAATATATATCCATAGCAAAGCATCGTTAAAAGAAAGGCAGTTTTAAATCCAAAACCATCTATTAAACTACCAAATAAAAACGGAATTATCGCACCACCTACTATAGCCATACAAAGTAGTCCGGAAGCTTGGGCTTTTAGCTCTCCTAAACCCTCTAATGTTAATGTAAATATGGTTGGGAACATAATAGAATTAAACAAACCTACCGCTAAAATAGACCACATAGAAATTAATCCATTTGTAGTAATGGAAATAGCTATCATTACAATAGCTAATAGAGCAAAAATACTTAAAACTCTACCTGCTGGTAATATTCTTGTTAAATAAGCACCTACAAAACGCCCAATCATAGCACCTCCCCAATAGAAAATAATAAAAATACCAAGCAAAGATTTAGGATCTGAGTTAGAAAAAGTTTTATTGAAAGTACTAGCTATACTATTAGCGATTCTCATCATCGTTTCGTTATCGGCTACAATAACGGCTAAATTCATATCGTTAAAATAGTTTACTAAAAAACTTCCAATAGCAACCTCTGCTCCTACATATACAAAAATACCTAAAGCTCCCATAAGCATTAACTTATTCCTTAATAAGGATAAGTATCCTCCTTTAGGGCTTTCTTGCATTACTTTTGGTAATTTTATAAATGCAAAAACAACTGCTAATATTCCAATAAAAGTTGCTATGAGTAGAAATGGTGTTTGAACTGTTGCTGCTTCTGCTGCATAATAATCTACTTTTTCTAAAGTAGATAATGCGTTAATTTCTTCTGAGGTTTTTACAGAGTCACTTAATAAAAACAAAGCTCCCACAACAGGTGCTATAGTGGTTCCTAAAGAATTAAAAGCCTGTGATAAATTTAATCTACTAGAGGCACCTTCCTCTGAGCCTAATAATGCTACATATGGATTGGCAGCTACTTGAAGTACTGTAATTCCTCCAGCTAATGTAAAATACCCAATTAAAAAAATAGTAAAGTTTCTAAATTCTGCAGCTGGATAAAAAAGCAAACAGCCCAAAGCCATAATTAGTAGTCCTAAAACAATTCCTTTTCTGTAACCTATTTTAGACAAAACAGCTCCAGCCGGAACTGAAACAACAAAAAATGCTGTAAAAAAAGCAAACTGAACCAATACTGTCTTGGCATATGACATTTCAAAAACATCTTTTAACCTTGGGACTAAACTGTCTACCAATACAGTAATAAAACCCCACAGAAAAAATAAGGTAGTTAAGAAGATAAGTGCACTTTTGTATGATTTATTTTTTGACATAATTAAACTTTATTAAAAAATAATGACTCATAATTTTTATTTTCACCATGACTATAAATATTATAATTAAAAAATTCGTGAATACAATAAGCTCCAGTTTCTCCTTTTTTATTCAGAGCAATGAATCCTACTTGAAAATCTTTATACCGATCCCCTGATTTCTTTACCACCCTTCTCACTGCCTCTTCACAAGCTTCTTGTGGTGTTTTTCCTTGACGCATGAGTTCAACAATTAAAAAACTACCTACTGTTTTTAGCACCTCTTCTCCCATCCCTGTAGCGGTGGCACCTCCTACTTCATTATCTATAAATAAGCCTGCACCAATAATTGGAGAATCTCCTACTCTACCAGCCATTTTATAGGAAAGGCCACTTGTAGTGCAAGCACCCGAAATATCTCCGTTATGATCTATAGCTAACATTCCAATAGTGTCATGATTTTCTATATTAATAACAGGTTTATAATTGGAGGTTTCCTTCCATTTTTTCCATGCTTTTTTTGAGAATTCAGTTAATAGTTTCTCTTTTTTAAAACCTAAATCATACCCAAATTTTTCTGCACCCTCTCCAGCAAGAATTACATGAGGAGTTTCCTCCATAACTTTTCTGGCTAGAGAAATTACATGTGTAATGTTTTGAACACACATCACTGCACCATAATTTCCATCTTTATCCATAATGCAAGCATCTAAGGTCACATTTCCATCTCTATCTGGGAATCCACCTTTACCAACAGATGAATTATTAACATCTGCTTCCTCTATCATACACCCTTGTTCTACGGCATCTAAAGAAATTCCTCCATTGTCTAAAATCTCCCATGCTTTGGCTGTTGCATTTGGTACATTCCATGTAGCAATTACTATGGGTTTTACACTAGTTGTATTCACATTGCTACTAGAGTTATTTTTTTCTATGTTTGACTTGCATGCTACTACAGAAGCTGATGCTACGACGCCAATAGTAGACAAAGATGCTTTTTGAAGGAAGTTTCTTCTTTTCATTTTTTACTATTTTATTTGAATTTCATCTACAAATATCCAGGCTTTACCATTAAAAGGGGCTCCCACATGCCATTTTGGGACGTCACCATAATTTTTTGCCATAACTTTTATATACCTAGCTTTTGTTGATTTAGAAAAATCAATGGTTTTAATTTTTATATCATCTGTATTTGTTGGTAAATTGAATCTAAAATTATGATATTTATTAAAATTCACCCCATCCGAAGAAGTAACTATTTTTAAATCTTTAGGTAAAAATATCCAAGATCGTTGGTCTCTTAAAAATGATATTTTCACATTATTTATATGCTTTACTTTACCTAAATCAACAACAGCATTTAAATCTGTATCATTGTAGCCTTGCCATGTACCTGTTCTATAATCCTCTGCTCCTAAAATACCATCAATAAGGGCATCATTTCCTCCAGCATTGTATTGATTTTCATAATCTGTGTATAACTTAATTTTTAAGTTAGGATTTTTTTTATAAAAATCAGTTGAAATAACAGCACTTTTTTCACCTTCTCTTTGAGCATATACAGAGAGGTTAATAAAATCATCAATAACAAAAGGTTTTGTATATTTTTTAAAACCTCCTTTATTACCTAGTCTAAAAAATATATCAGCCTCTTTTTCAACACTTGCTAATTCTACCACTGTACTACCCTTAAAAACAATATCTCCTTTTTTGATAAAAGGTGCAGGAATTATTTTATGATCTTTAATTTCTGTTGAAGGAATAAAATCATCACTTGTTCCCCAGTTTGTAGGACTATCTGTCATTTCAAAAACTAAATTCCCACCATTTACAATATCACTGTGTTTAAGATAAGAATACGGATAAGTCTTGTTATTAAGCTGCACATTTTTGATGTATTTATTTTCTAAAGAATTGTTTTTAGCCTCTACTGTAAATGAATTTCCATCTTCTAAATGAATGGTTGCTTTATCAAACAAGGGACTTCCTATAATGTATTGATTAGATCCTGGAGTAACAGGATAAAAACCTAAAGAAGAAAAAATATACCAAGCACTCATTTGACCACAGTCCTCATTTCCAGAAATTCCATCAGGTGAGTTGGTGTATAATTCAGTTAAAATCTGACGTGTTTTTTCTTGGGTTTTATAAGGTTTGTTTACAAAATTATATAAATAGGCCATATGATGGCTAGGTTCGTTACCATGAGCATATTGCCCTATTAATCCTGTAATGTCTGCCTGTTCTCTACCAGAAGTTTTATCATTAGCAGTAAATAGGCTATCTAATTGTTTTTCTAATTGATCTTTTCCACCTAATAAATTCATAAAACCAGTGATATCATGAGGAACATAAAAACTATATTGCCAAGAATTGGCTTCCGTATAGTTGAAGTTTACTTCATAAGGATCAAAGGGTGCAAACCAAGTATTCCTAAATCTACCTCTCATAAACTTAGTTGTTGGATCAAATACATTTATATAGTTTTGAGATCGCTCTATAAAGGTTTTATAATCTTCTTGTTCACCCATAGAATTGGCCATTTGAGCAATTGTCCAGTCATCATACGCATACTCTAGTGTTTTGGAAACCGATTCTGATTCTTTTTCTACTGGAATAAATCCAATATTTTTATAAGAATCTAGCCCTAGCCTGTCTCTAGTTGCAGAGTGTTTCATTGCTTTTAGAGCTTTCTTTACATCATAATTTCGAATTCCTTTAAGATAAGCGTCTGCTATCACAGGAACTGCATGATACCCAATCATACAACCTGTATAATTAGCTGCCAAATCCCAAATAGGCATAATACCTCCTTCATCAAATTTTGCTAAAAAAGTATTAATAAAGTCATTGGTTCTCTCTTGTTCTATAATAGTATACAAAGGATGAGTTGCACGGTATGTATCCCATAGAGAAAAAACAGTGTAATACTTAAAATCGTTAGTTTCATGAATATTTAAATCCATTCCTCGATACTTACCATCTACATCTTGATATAAATTTGGAGCAAGCATGCTATGATACATTGCAGTGTAAAAATTAACTTTATTGGTTTGGTTATTGTCTTCAACTACTATTTTATGTAATTGACTTTCCCAAGTTTGTTGTGCTTCTTTTTTAACCTCTTCAAAAGATTTATTTCCAATTTCTTGTTCTAAATTTTGTTTTGCGCCTTTTACATCTACCGCAGAGATTCCTATTTTAATAAAAACCGGATCATTGTTAGGATTTATAAACTCAAAACTTTCTTTAGTCGGTGATACCTTATTATATTTATCTAAATCTTTTATAGGATGTGAGAATTTTATATAATAAAAAAGAAACTGATTGGTTGCCCATGCTTTAGAATGTCTAAATCCTGTTATTTCCTTATCATTAACAATAGACATATTAGAATCATTCAATACATCTCTATGTTCTAAGTCTAAAATTAGTACTTGGTTTTTTGAAGAGGGATACTCATATTTATGAATACCACTTCTTTTGGAAACCGTTAATTCTACATCTATATTAGTATCTTCTAGGTGAACTTTATAATAGCCGGGCTGGGCAACTTCATTTTTATGAGAAAATTTAGATTTATATCCTTTCTCACCATTAGCTCCATTATTTAAAATAGCTTGATTTGTTGGCATTAATAAAATATCACCATAATCAGATACACCAGTTCCGCTAAGATGTGTGTGAGAAAAACCATAAATTTCATCATCAGAATAATGATATCCAGAACAACCATCCCACCCATCTAAACGAGTGTCTGGGCTTAACTGCATCATCCCAAACGGCATTGAAGCTCCTGGGTAGGTATGACCATGACCACCAGTACCTATAAAAGGATCTACAAACTTGATTAAAGAATTTTCTTTATATTCAGGCTGATTATTACAAGCACCTAACATCAAAAAAAATACAAGAATATATATTTTATCTATATTAACTTTTTTAATATTCATTTTTAATTAGAATTTGGGTTTAATTTGTAAAAATTAAAAAAAAATACTTTTTAACTAATTAAATTAGACAAACAACTACTGAGTTTAGCCAAAGGTTGAAACATCTATAAATTAACAAAAATGATGCGATTTAATACTCATTCAAATAGATTGTTAACTTTACGAACACAATATACTAAATGAAAACACATCTTTATTTAAAGTTCTTAATAATTATACTATTAACAGGGTGTCGTCCTGAAATAGACGAAATAATTAAATCCTCCATTATTCCGAGACCCTTATCTCAAAAAATTGAAACTGGGTCCTTTATTTTTAATCATGATGTTGCAATTGTTTCTGAACCCAAACTTTTGGAAGTATCAAACTATTTCGATTTATATCTGAAAGAGAATTACAATTTTGAGTTTTCAAATAATAATAGTTCCAAAAAAATTACTTTTAAAATTGATGACTCTATCAACAATGACGAAGGTTATGAGTTAGACGTCTCTAAAAATGACATTACCATAAAATCTAAATATGCTAAAGGTGCATTTTATGCGGTGCAGAGTTTACTTCAACTAATTCCCTTACCATCTAGCGCTAACACATTTAAAATAGCTTGTATTAACATTAAAGATGAACCACAATTTAAATACAGAGGAATGCATTTAGATGTAGGCCGTCATTTTTTTTCTGTAGATTTTATAAAAAAATACATAGACTTAATGGCTAGGCTTAAGATGAATACTTTTCATTGGCATTTAACCGAAGATCAAGGATGGAGAATAGAAATAAAAAAATATCCAAAACTTCAAGAAATAGCAGCTTTTAGAAACGAAACCTTAATTGGTCATTACAATGACCAGCCACATCAATTTGATGGCAAACCTTATGGAGGGTTTTATACTCAAGAACAAATAAAAGAAGTAGTTGCTTATGCAAAAACAAGACAAGTAACCATTATTCCAGAAATTGAAATGCCAGGTCATTCACAAGCTGCCATTGCTGCATACCCAGAATTGGGCTGTACTAGAAAACAAGTGGAAGTAGCTACCAAGTGGGGAGTTTTTAATGAAGTGTATTGTCCAAAAGAAAGTACTTTTAAGTTTTTAGAAGATGTCATAGACGAAGTTGTGGCATTATTTCCTGGAAAATACATTCATATTGGCGGAGATGAAGCCCCAAAAACCAATTGGAAAAATTGCGCTCACTGTCAAAAACTTATAAAAAAAGAGGGATTAAAAGACGAACATGGCTTGCAAAGTTATTTTATTGCAAGGATGGAAAAATATATCAATACCAAGGGGAAGCAAATCATTGGATGGGACGAAATTCTAGAAGGTGGTTTAGCACCTAATGCAACTGTGATGT